>CBFGYQ010000026.1:0-12767 GCA_965652995.1 uncultured bacterium | reverse complement strand
GAGCATCGTGTATTGGTGACAACTTTAACCAAACGCATGGCAGAAGAGTTGGACAAATATTTGAAACGCATCAACGTCAATTCTAAATACATACACTCCGAGGTAGATACTTTAGAGCGTGTGGAAATACTTCGTGATTTGCGGTTGGGAAATATAGATGTGTTGGTTGGGGTAAATTTATTACGCGAAGGATTGGACTTACCGGAGGTTTCTTTAATGGCAATTTTGGATGCAGATAAAGAAGGTTTTTTAAGGAATGAACGTTCCCTTACACAGATGGCAGGGCGTGCAGCGCGGAATGCAGAAGGCTTGGTGATCTTTTATGCAGATAAAATAACAGATAGTATGCAACGAACGATTGACGAAACAGGTCGTAGAAGAGATAAACAAATTGCTTACAACACGGAACACAACATCATCCCTAAAACCGTCATCAAATCGAAAGAGCAAATCTTTAAACAAACTTCTGTACTTGACATCAAGGGTTACGATAAAGAAAACAAATATGCTGTGAATGATGAACTGGAAAGCATAGCTGCCGAAGAAAGTGTACAATATGGTAGTGCAAAAACTCCTGCTCAATTGGATAAACTCATTGCCCAAACTAAAAAAGCGATGGAGAAAGCAGCGAAGGAACTAGACTTTATGGAAGCTGCACGATTGAGGGATGAGATGCTAAGGTTACAGAGGGAAAGGGAGGTGATGTAATTTTTTAAAATTTTAGGTTTATGAAATTGATTCTATTTCTGACATTGACTTTAAGATTTCATTTAATGTACGCGCAAGACAAACCGCATAATTACAATAGTCTCGATTCTTTCATGGAAGCACAAAATAGAGCTACTATAGGAAAGGATTTTCCAATGTTTGATTTTGACAATGGAGAGAGAAAATTGAACAACGATAGCTTGAAAGGGAAAGTAGTATTGATAAATTTTTGGTTTGAGGGGTGTCATCCATGCATGATGGAGATGCGCTCGCTTAATAATTTATTTCAGTCACTGAAAGACAATCCCGAGTTTGAATTTGTATCAATTACCTACGATAAGAATATAGCCATAGAGCGTGTCAGAAAAAATTTTGATTTGAAGTTTGATGTTATTAGCATAGACCAAAATGAATGTACAAGACTAAATCAAGGAAGAGGCTACCCTACTAACATAATTCTTAGTCGAAAAGGTAGGATAATATATTTCAGTTCGGGCGGCTTTACTGACAGAGAAAAAGCAGAAGAATATGTACAAAAGGAATTAGGTATGCACATTAAGAGTGAGTTAAAAAATAAATAGACACATTACAACATCCTACCGCATCTTTATCTCCAAACCACCAGGCGCACCTTTTCCTGTTTTACTAAGTTTATAATTGAAAGACAACATAAAGTATCGACTTATGATATTGTTTCTTTGTTCCATCAGATAATTTGCCTGACTAGTTCTGGTAATAGATTTATTCTTGTCTAGCAAATCAAAACCTCTCAAAGTAATTGTTCCTCTATTGTTCGGCAATACAAACCTAGACAGCTCTGCTCGCAGTAATGGAACAGTAACAGGTTCATCAAAACTTTTTGCTGTATAGTGTGTAACGTCAGCACTTAGCTGTGCAAACCATTTATTGTTTTTTGAACGATAGCCGATGCTTCCATTTGCAGAATAATTGTAGAATGTATTGTTGCGTTCTTTATTTATGGAATAATAGGCATCAGTGATCTGAACTGTAGTTTCCAAACGTACATCCCATACACTATTACTTCTGTTGTTAGCTCTAAAGGATATGCCATGTGTATAGTTGGTTGTTTTATTGTTTATACTATTGATAGGTGTGATGGAAAGGTTGATCGTTTCATCTATGCTTCCACCTACATCTATATGCAGTTTTCTCACAGGTGTATTGTAAGAGACTCTTCCAGTCACCCTACTTTCATACGGTGTATTTATCCATCTATTGTCCTGTCGCAATTGAGCGTCTACATTTTGAGCAAGATTAATTTTGCCGACAGTGTAAGATGCATTGATGTAAGCAAACAACGATGACATGTTGAATTCATCAAAATGAGAATACCTTATCCCTCCATTGTGAGCATACTCCGGTTTAAGATCATCGTTGCCTGTATAGCTCACTAAAGCATTTGGGGAATAGCTTGCTGACAGGAGTTGGTTTGCAGCAGGGGTGTTCACAGATGTTTGATAGTGTAACTCTAAATTTTTATGATTCCCAACATCCCTTCTCCAATAAACTGATGGTAACAAATAGCTAAATGATTTTGATGAAGACGTTTGTCCATTTGTCACAGGATTCATACTCAATAGTTGTCCTTGCAACTCAATATTCCATTGTGTTTTAGTGGTACTTTTCTTTAGTGTAATACCCGGCAATATCTTATAAATATCATTGTAAAAATTAGGACTTAAAGAATCTATGGACTCACCTTTTGGGGGATATAATCCTTGATTTCTTTTTAAAACATCTTTAGAATAGCTAGCCTGAATTTCAGGCGTGAAGTATAAAAAATTTCCGAGGTATCGTGTAGCTGATAAAGACAAATTGCTATTAAATTTCTTGTTTTCATCGTTCTGATATTGACTAAGAATATCCATACCGTTATTTAGAAACTTAGTTGTGTTTTGCCATATTTGTTTATTGAGACTTGTTGAATACTCTACTGATGCTCTTGATTGTAAAGTCTTCCATTTCCCTTTTGTCTTGTGAACATAGCTTGCGCTTGCATTCATATTTGCAGAATTACCTCTCGCTGCAGTATTATCATCCAACTGATTTTGCAAAGCAGCATCTATGTAAGACATAGAACGAGAACTTGTATTAGCATCGTTATTCTTGAGTAAGCCTTTAACCTGAATAGTAAATTGATTGAAACTATCAGGTTGGTTTTTCCAGCGAGCAGTTAATCCGTTTGTAACATTATCGTTATTGCTTTCTCTATAGCTCTGCGTTGTGTATGTTTCGTTGGGAAGAAAACTTTGAGAACGTGAATCATTTGTCAACTGCTTATGGTAACCACTTCCCATATAACTCACATTAACACGATTGTTCTTCCGAATCTCATAGCTATAATTCAGCCCTAACGCACCTGATGTAATGTCTCCATCCACAGTCTGACCAAAGTTTACTCCATCATCCATCCCCATTGAAAGATCATTGCCATTCATTAAACCACTTAGCCCTCCATTAAAACTTATATAATCAGAAAATGAAAACCCAAAATTGTTGATGTTATTCAACTGACCCATAGCAGCTAACTGTGTTTTAGGTCTGAATTTGAAAACTTTTGCTCCACCTTCATATCTATTGTCTGTACCGTAACCTGCGTACACATCCCCAAAGTATCCTGTTTTCTTTCCGTCTTTCAATATCAGATTTATGGTTTGTTCTCTCTCGCCATCATCTATTCCAGTAAACTCTGTTTCGTCAGATTTTTTTCCGAAAGTTTGTACTTTATTGATCGCATCCGCAGGCAGATTTTTAGTAGCTACTTTGGGATCATTGCTAAAAAACTCTTTGCCATCTACCAATACTTTGTTCACATCCTTCCCCATAGCTTTAATGTTGCCAGCCGCATCTACCTGCACACCGGGCAATTGTTTCAACAGATCTTCAACAGGTGCATTGGGTTTTGTTTTAAAGGAACTTGCATTGTACTCCACCGTATCACCTGCAATTTTTATGGGCACTTTCTCACCTGAAACAACTACCTCATTCAAGTTTGAAGTTCTATCATTAATTAACAGTGTAAAGTCTGCAATGATTTCTGATGAAATAATAGTAAGCTCTTTATATTCAATATAATATCCAGCGGAAGCAGCTTGCAATAGATATTTCCCGTTTTTAACAGCCTTTATTTCGTACACACCTTCTTTATTGGTGACAGCGAAAGCAGCAAGTGTACTGTCTGTAGGATAAAGCAATGCCATAGAAACACCACTCACAGCTTCTCCCATTGCATTTTTCACATTACCTTTTATAGAAGTTGCATTGACAGTATTGATAGTGAAACAAGCAATCAATAGAATAATAATAATCTTCATAAAATCGGGTTTATTTCATTATTTGTATTTGCAGGTTCCCATCTCCGCCAAATTGCTTTTTCATTTCCTCTTGTTTTTCTACTACCATCTTTTCATATTCTTCATTTGTCACCTTTTTCCCTTTGGTCGGTTCTTTTATTTTTTTAGCAGCACTACTGTCTAGTTTAATTTCGGTAGCTTTTATCATGGTCATTTGGTTGATAGTTGCTTCCAACACCAGACCCGGCAAACCAGTGATGCCAGTTGGACCAGTTGCTACGGGTATCTCGGGGGTGTACCATGCTGTTACAGTATCATTTTCTGCAATGGCGATCGCTTCCATTGCTACTTTATCTAAAATCTTTTTTTGATTTCCGGTCATCTTCCATTTGCGAGCATTTACTTCACCTTTTATCAGAAATGTCCTTCCGTGAAAATCTTTCTGCTCAGTCGATTTTTTATTCTTGATGTCTGTATAATATTTTTCTTCCTGATCATCATTTTCAATTCTCATTTTCATTCCATTGTGTTCCACTTCTTCCACCTCTTTCTCGGTTTTTATATTTTCTGATAAGGATGCATCAGGTGTGAAATAAAGGATATGCTTATCAGAATGTTCTTTTGGGAGCAGCGAACCAAAATCTCCAAGACCCTCGATTTGTATGTCGGGAAATTTTATGGTTCGAGTGTACTTTACGCTGCCCAATTGTGCCGTAGATGTAACGGCTGATAGCATTATAGCGGATAATAAATAGCTCTTCATAAAATTGTTTTTTTTGTTGAGACAAAACTATCTGGCTATGAAGTGGAATTAGGTTAACTCATGCTCAATTAAGGTTAATTAAGGTTAATAGATAAACATAGCAAGAAGGCTTTTGATTTTCTTTGCAATTGAAACATTGCTGTATGAATACTAAAGCAAGAAAGCGATTACGACTTATTGGTTTATTGATGGTGGCAAGCCTGGCGATCTTATTGACTTTTATCGGTAAGTGGCTAAATAATCAATACACTGAAGAAAAAGAAGTGCTTAGGACTAAACTCGAAAGTATATACGATGATACTTATGAGGCTATTGCAGACAGCATTTTTGAAAATACTTTAGAAAATAATTTCACCAAGAAAGAAGTATTGCAAAACATTAATAAAGAAAACTCCAAAAACACAAATACAACAATTATCTCTGCTCAATTTGGAGATACAAATGAACACATGTATCCTTCCGACACGGAAGCCGCTAGAACGGCAAAAATCATTTCAAGAGGACTGCGATCATTTATGATAAAAATTCAAGACGGCGACACATCATCATTCAAAAAACTGCCGTTTGATGAAGTTGATAGCAATAGGGTTCGCAATGAGTTTGTGCAGGCAATTAAACATAAAAAAATAGGTGCGGTCGTATCTTGGAGTGACCAACCGAGCAGTCTTATACTAAATATTCATGGACATAATAATTGGGAGATTGGATTTGTAACCAACTATCGATCTCTTGTTATTAAAAAAATCTCTCCACAGATTGGTTTTTCCATTTTCATGTTGCTGTTATGTGTGTCTGCATTTGGACTCGCTTACACCACGACAAAAAAACAAATAGCTCTTGCTGAACAAAAAGATGACTTCATTAGCAATATGTCGCATGAGTTGAAAACTCCGGTAGCAACAGCAAAAGTGGCTATTGAAGCGCTACAGAAATATGATGCGCTAAATGATGCTAACAAGTCTAAAGATTATCTTCAAATGGCGACATGGGAAATAGAGCGATTAGAGACGTTGGTAAGTAATGTACTTAGCAATGTGCAATTGCAGAATGGTACGATGGAAATATTAAAGCAACACACAGAAATTAATAAGATCATACAAGAGGTGATCACAAATACACAACCCTTGTTTATTGCAAAAAGCAAACAGTTGATCTATATCAATGATGAAACTGACATAATGCTAAACATAGACACTTTGCATCTACAAGGCACTATTCACAATATACTAGACAATGCTCTTAAATATGGCGGTGACAAAACCATTGTCACTTTAAACAAATCCCAAAACAATGTACAAATTACTATTGCCGATAATGGTGTTGGTATACCGGACGAGTACAAGAACACAATTTTCGAAAAATTCTTCAGAGTGCCATCCGGTAACATACACGATGTAAAGGGTTATGGCTTAGGTCTGAGTTATGCAAAATATGTTGTAGAGGCACATGGCGGAAACATATCACTACAGGATAATGAAACAGGTGGCGCATCATTTATCATTAGACTTCCTACAAATGAGAACTAAAATTCTATATATAGAAGACGAAGCACATCTTGCAAAAATTGTAACCGACACATTGATCTTGCAGGGATATGATGTGCTGCACAAAATAGATGGTACTCAAGTAATAGAAGTTGTGCAAGAATTTGAACCGAATATTTGTCTGTTTGATGTAATGCTTCCACATATTGACGGCTTCAGTTTGGGTAGTGCTATCAGAAATCTATTCCCCAACCTTCCCATCATTTTCATTACAGCAAAAAGTCAAACACAAGATGTGCTGAAAGGTTTTTCATCAGGCGGTACAGACTATATACGCAAACCGTTTAGTATGGAGGAATTAATGGTGCGAATAGATAATCAAATGCAATTGATAAGAAATAATACAAAAGAAACCACTACCGTGAAAGATGTAAGGTTGGGAAATATTATTTTCTTGCCATCAAAAATGGAACTGCATTTTGCAGATGAGAGAAAAACAAAACTTAGTCATCGTGAAACGGCAATTTTGAATGTATTATGTCTGCATAAAAATCAGATAGTAGACAGACGAAGACTATTGCAACTTGTTTGGGGTGATGATAGTTTTTTCAATTCTCGAAATCTGGATGTTTACATCAACAAATTGCGTGGATATTTGGGTGATAATTCTGGTGTAGAAATAATCACTTTAAAAGGTGTGGGCTATCAATTTGTGGTTGCCTAAAACTAATTCCTCTATCTTATACTACACTGCCACAGGCGCCTTTATATGCGGATGGCTTTGGTAATTCTCCAACGAAAAATCTTCAAACTTAAACTCAAATAAGTCTTTCACTTCAGGATTTAATTTTAATGTAGGTAGCGGATGTGGCTCGCGGGTCAGTTGCAGTTTCGCTTGTTCTATATGATTGCTGTACAAATGCAAATCGCCGAAAGTATGGATGAATTCTCCTGCTTCTAATCCACAAACTTGCGCCATCATCATTGTAAGCAGTGCATACGAAGCAATATTAAATGGCACGCCGAGAAAGGCATCTGCACTGCGTTGATACAATTGACAAGAAAGCCTCCCCTTTGCTCCCTCCGAAAGAGGGGGTATTACATAAAACTGAAACAGTGCATGACAAGGACTTAATGCCATCTTTGGTAAATCCGCTACATTCCATGCATTCACAATCATCCGGCGGCTGTCAGGATTTGTTTTTATCTGGTGGAGTACATCTTCTATTTGGTCGTAAGTATTTCCATCAGCACCCGTCCAGCTACGCCATTGATGTCCATAAACAGGTCCTAGGTCACCATTTTCGTTTGCCCACTCGTCCCAAATGCTCACACCGTTATCTTTTAAGTATTTGATATTCGTATCTCCTTTTAAGAACCAAAGCAATTCGTAAATGATAGATTTGAGATGTAGTTTCTTTGTAGTTACTAGAGGAAAACCTTTTTGTAAATCAAACCGCATTTGATAACCAAAAACGCTTATCGTTCCGGTTCCTGTACGGTCAGTTTTTTGAGTTCCATTATTAAGTATGTGTTGCAGCAGTTGCAGGTATTGTTGCATAGAAAAATCAAAATTATTCGCAGCTAAATTTAGTATTTGCTGTTGTACTCATGAGTGCGTCGCTAAGTTCAAAAATCAAAATTCAATAACCAAAACAACTTACTCACAACCTCCATGTCGTTATTAACGATTTACTATTACTTTTGAGGTTTCCATCATGCAAGAGAAACTTTCCATCGTCATTCCGGCGTACAACGAGGGTGCTACTATTCATCACATCTTGAACAAGGTGAAAGCGGTGAAGTTGATGAATGATATAGAGAAAGAAGTGATCATAGTGAATGATTGCTCGAGAGACAATACAGAAGAAGCTATTCTGAAGTATAAAGAAGAAAACCCTGACTTGCCTATTAGCTATTACAAACATCAGGTGAACCAAGGGAAGGGTGCGGCACTACACACCGGCATCGAAAAAGCAACAGGAGATTACGTAATCATTCAGGATGCAGATTTGGAATATGACCCTAACGAGTTTAATATTTTACTGAAACCTATATTAGACGGTTTTGCAGATGTGGTTTATGGTTCAAGGTTCATGGGAGGAAAACCGCACCGTATTTTATTCTTCTGGCATTCTATCGGTAATCGTTGGCTCACTATGGCTTCTAACATGCTTACCAATCTGAACTTGACGGATATGGAAACCTGTTATAAACTTTTCAAGAGAGAACTAATTCAAAATTTGAAATTGGAAGAAAAACGTTTTGGCTTTGAACCGGAAGTGACCGCAAAAATAGCACGTGTACCTAAAGTGCGCATCTACGAAGTAGGCATTTCTTACTACGGCAGAACTTATGAAGAGGGTAAAAAAATAGGCTGGCGAGATGGTTTCAGAGCACTGTATTGTATTGTCAAATACAATCTTTTTAGATAATGTACGATTAGGATAATGCGGTAACCTGCTAATGTGAAAAATAGATTCATGAGGTTGGAATTTGCTATTTGTAATTTTGGATTTAATTTCTTTTTATGCCAGTAATACTTCCCGTAGAAGGCGTTTCGCCGAAAATACCAGAAGATTGTTTTGTAGCACCAAACGCCACTATTGTTGGAGATGTAGAGATGGGAGCTGAATGCAGCGTGTGGTTCAATACTGTAGTACGCGGCGATGTCAATAGCATTCGCATGGGTAATAAAGTGAATGTGCAAGATGGAGCTTGTATTCATTGTACTTACCAGAAGACGCAAACAGTAATCGGAAACAATGTATCTATAGGGCATAATGCCATAGTACACGGTTGCACAGTAGAAGATAATGTATTGATAGGTATGGGAGCTATTGTGATGGATCGCGCAAGAATAGGGAGCAACAGCATCATTGCAGCAGGAGCTGTAGTGCTAGAAGATACAGTAGTGCCACCAGGTAGCATTTTTGCAGGAGTACCTGCCAAGAAGGTAAAAGATATCAGCCAAGACCTTTTAAAAGGCGAGGTGGAACGAATTGCCAATAATTACGTGAAATATAGTTCTTGGTTCAAATAAAAAATTTTATGGGGTAATTTTTACAAACTATTGCATTAATACATTCAACCTATTACATTTGCTCATTAAAATCAAACGCAAAACTGTATATGAAAAAATTGATTCTCTCTGGTTTTGCTATAGGTACTATGGCTGCGGCAAACGCCCAATCGGGTAGTATATTGTTATACGGAGACCTAGGCATAAGCCATCAGAGTGTAAAAAATGACGACGGCATAGTAGGAACCCCTGACACAAAAGATAAAACATTTGGTATTCAGTTCATCCCTGGTATCGGTTATCAGTTCAACAAAAACTGGACTGTAGGTATGAACGTGGGCATAGCTTACAACAGAACTTCTACAGATCCTGCAACTATAGAAGAAAAAGAAAGAGTATTCGGCATCGGACCTTTCGTGCGTATGACACAAGATCTTAACCGTACTTTCTTCCTTTTCCATCAGTTGAATCTTGCTTACATCAACGGTAAAACAACTACTGATAATCCTTCTCCTGTTTTTGATCCGGTAACAAGATCAAACGGATTCTTAGCTAACATTATTCCTGCAATCGGTATTCGTGTTTCTAAATGCATCGCATTGAACTTTGCTACAGGTGGTTTACAATATACTTGGAACAGAGCTACTAATAACGTAAACGCTGCTGAGGTAACTACTTCTAACTTTGACTTCACAATGGGTCGTCAAATCAACATCGGCATTTCTGCTAACTTAGGTGGCAAACACGCTAAAGGACACAGAGAGCCGGGTATGGAGCACCGTCGCCACATGGATATGGATGATGACGATGATATAGAAATCAAAGTGAAAAAGAAAAAAGTAAAAATTGAAGAAGAAGACTAATCAATATCTTCTTTTGATAAATAGAAAATGAGCAGCAATGGTTGCTCATTTTTTTATTCATTTCGACAAATAAAATACTCGCGTCATTCTGAACTTGTTTCAGAATCTACAAAGATGCTGAAATGAATTCAGCATGACTACCCTTCTATCCTAATCATCATCATTCATCCGGTTCCGTCATAGCAGCAATGGTTGCTCATTTTTTTTATTCAGATAAACTAAACTATTACTCGCGTCATTTCGAATGCAGCGTGGCGTAATGAGAAATCTCCTAAAAAATGCTGCTCCGATTAAGGAGATTTCTCCCTACGGTCGAAATGACGCGAGTGTATTATAAATGTCTGAATTCTATTCATTCGGTTCTGTCATTTCATCCATAGCTGCATCCAGCGCATTTGCTTTTTTAGTGGAGAGTGATGTTTCTTTCAGTGTTACATCATATTCTGCTTTGGTATCTCCGGCGGCCCATGTTCCCGTATATACTGCCCCTTCCAAAGTCAATTCCATTCCTCCCAACTCTTCTGTAAACAGCCAATTGCCATCCGGTGTTTTAGTAATTGACATAGGCACCCATTCATCCTGATCTCCAAACTTGAATAAGGCTTCCCAACTGCAAACACCTCCCGGACAAGGCCCTTTTATATAGCGCACGTATAACTGAACACTTATTTCATTGTCAAATTTGCCGCGATAAAATTTCCGATCTGCAACTTCTTTCATATTTGATGCACGAGTGTCCTCACCATCATCATCGTTAGAAGTGCTATCATTATCCTTCACCGTCAGTCCATATTTTCCGCTCCTCAATAGTTGCAATTCTTTTGCTTTGGCTTTCTGGTATTCTTCTTTATTTGAAGCTTCAAAAATATTCACAAGCTCACCGGCATACCAACTGTTATTTACCTGCATGATATCATACACAGTAAATGCATATTTCTTTCTAGTGAAGTTGTCTTTGAAATAAATATAACCGAGAAATCGAAGTGGTGCTACTTTTTCTATCATTAAACCTCTTCCTCTTCTAATTTTATCGAGTTCATAACGTACAAAAACTGTTTGCGACCATCTCACCCCCATCATTTTTGCCTTCTTTAAAAAGGTATCTAGATTGGCGTGGATAGCTCTGCGGATGATCGTGTCATAATTTTCTCTTGCAGCCATATCATTCTTCACGTAATACATCTTCTTGTAAGATTCTGAATTCGGATCGGCATATTGTAGAATCCAAGAGCTCAAAGAATCTGTGTTTGCATAGAGTTTTTCATAACCATCTACATCTTGTCGTTGAAGCGACTCAAACAGCCTAGCAATCAACGCTGCCTCAGTTTTTTGTTGTGCAAACGATCTGAAAGAAATAAGAATTAAGACAACAGTGAACGCTTTGATTTTCCATATCATATCTTAAAAATACTAAACTTCATTTTGTACCTTGTATATAAACCCTAACGCATGTCTGCTTGGAAAGCATCAACACGATATTTCTGGGAAGAAAGTCCTTTCTTTCGGTTGTTGTTGCCAATGATTGTGGGAATATTTTGTTATGATAAATTTCACTACACGAATATTTCTTTTTATGGATTAGTTGCGATTGCAGTTGTATTAATTATTACATTTTATTTTCTCCGTTTATTTGGAAATGGAGGTAATGTCTTGCGTTCTGCTTTGTTATTTATTTCTGTATCAATACTGGGTTACGCAGCATCTTATGTAAATGATATTCGTAATAATGATAGTTGGTTTGGTAGTGACTTAGGAAAGTATGAAGCGAATGTTGTCATCATTACAGAAGCTCCGGAAGAAAAAGAACGAACATGGAAATTGATGGTTGGTGTAGAGCAATATATCCTGAATGACGAAGTGAAAGGTTCATCCGGCAAGGCTTTTATCTACATTTATAAAAACGATAGCGTACTTGATTTTGAGAGAGGTGATCGATTAATCATTCCTGCTACTTGGCAGCCATTGAAAAATCCCGGCAATCCGCATGAATTTGATTATGCAAAATTCTGTAACCGAAATAATATTTATTATCAACAATTCTCGAATAAAGATGATGTAGTAAAAATTCCCTCAACAGAAAAGCAAACTTTATCTCTTGCAGAACGCTCTCATGATTGGGCGATGAAGCAATTAGCACTTCATGTGAAGGATAAAAGTACGTTGGGTTTATTGCAAGCAATGCTTCTTGGTGATGAAATAAACTTCAGCGATGAGGACAGACAGCTTTATGTAGATACCGGCATCATACACGTAGTTGCTATTTCAGGTGGACATATTGCTTTCCTGATGATATTAATAACAGGTGCATTATTCTGGATAAAAAAGAAGAAACATCAATCGATAAAACTGGTTATTGCTTTGCCTATCGTGGTGTTTTATGTGATGATAGCCGGTGCGCCACCTTCTGCTGTTCGTGCAGCGGTAGTTTTTAGTTTGTTAGCCATAAGTACGTTTATCAGCAGAGACAATAATCCTTTGAACACTTTACTGGCCGCAGCTTTCGGCATATTGCTGTTTCAGCCGATGTGGCTGTTTGCTGTAGGTTTTCAATTGTCGTTTGTTGCGGTGTTATCACTTATCCTTTTCTATAAAAGAATTTATTTGCTCTACATT
>CBFGYQ010000025.1:0-12971 GCA_965652995.1 uncultured bacterium | reverse complement strand
TAATTCTGTATGTGCACCTACTACTACGCCTTCAGTTCCTTTGTTTATTAATACTGCTCCTAACATTACTTTAATTACCGGTGGTTTTGTAGGGATCAAAGCTGCCATTGATTTAGCTATTGACGGTGATTTGAATACTGCAGGTGATGATTTCTATACTAACTACATTTCTACAAATCCTTCTACACATACATTTACTATGCCTGTAGTAACAACACCCGGAACGTATAGACTACGCATTTGGTGTGCAGGTGCAAATGCAGGAAGTGGTACTAGTACGACTATGGCATCTTGCGATCAGTATGTATATGGAAACTATAGAGATTATGACTTGGTATATTCAAATCCGTTGTCTATAACACTTTCGCATATTGAGGCTCACGTCAATGGAAAATCTGTTTTGATAGACTGGAAAATTGAAAAGGCCGATAAAGGAGATTTTTTCGAATTGGAAAGAAGTGTAGATAATATTCGCTTTGAAAAAATTGTAACAATGAATACTTACTCCTCCACTAAAAATTATTCTTATGTAGATGAAGAACCTTATAATGGAGTGAATTATTATCGTTTAAAAATGATGGAGGCTAACGGAAATTTTACGTATTCTAAAATTGTGAGTGCCGCAATATCTAAGACAAAAAACTTCTATATTTCGCCTAACCCTGCAAAAGACTTCTTGAAGGTGGAAGGCACTGTGTCAAGCACTTTGGAAATAACTATTGTAAATTCTTTAGGACAAACCGTTAAGAAGGAAATGCTGTCGCACAACATAATAGATGTTTCTAAATTATCACGAGGTACCTATTTCATTAAACTTTCTGACAAAACAACTACGCAAACGGTTAAATTCTTTAAAGAGTAAGATTTTTCGTTAATTAATTCAGTTAAAAATTAGGATGAAATTTCTTTGGAAGTTCATCCTATTTTTATGCTCAATCAGCACCACATCATGTCTTTTTCACGTATTTCTTATTGCATTTGTATCTTATTCATGCTGTGGGCTTCATGGTCATGCCAACGATGGGAAAGAGGAGGAGGCGAATCAAGTCTAGGATGGGACGTAAGTGGCTATTATTGGTATCTACCATCTATATTTATCTACCAAGATTTAAAAGGGCAACATTTCAAAGACTGTATTCTTGAAGAATATCAATTTACGGGTAGCGATTTCCAACAAGGCTATCAACTCCCAAATGGCAATTATGTCCTAAAATATTCTTCGGGGATGGCAATATTATTTTCACCTTTATTTGCCATTGCACATTTCATTGCCCCTTATACCGAATATCCTGCAGACGGTTTTTCTAAACCCTACCTCATGGCTATTTCTTGGGGCAGCTTTCTAGTAGCATTAATAGGGTTGTGGTTTTTCAGAAAGCTTTTGTTACGGTATTATAGTGACAAAGTTGTAGGAATAACACTATTGCTACTAGTTGCCGGTAGTAATTATTTAAACTATGCCGCAATTGATGGTGGATTGTCTCATAATTGGTTGTTCACCCTTTACGTTTTTTTGTTGCTTGCAACCGACAATTTTTACAAAACTCAAAAAACGAGATACGCATTAGCCATAGGCTTAGTGTGTGGATTACTTACTTTAACAAGACCTACGGAAATATTAAGTTTATTGATACCCTTCCTTTGGCAGTTAGAATATATATCAAAAACCTCTTTTCTAAAACGAATACAGTTTCTGAATTCCCACAAAAGAAAACTTTTATATGCTGCTCTTCTTTTTGTTTTTGTAATATCCATTCAACTTATCTATTGGAAGTATGTTTCCGGAGGATGGTTGGTTTATAGCTATGGTGAGCAAAAATTTTCTTGGTTTAGCCCTCATTTCTTTAATTACACTTTCAGCTACAAAACCGGATGGATCACCTACTCCCCGATGGTGATATTTATTTTTACAGGGATAATACCTTTTATTAAAAATGGCCAGAACAAGGTAGCGATTGTAAGTTTCTTTTTACTTAGTTGGTATGTGGTATGTGCTTGGGATATTTGGGTGTATGGTGGCAGAGCTATGGTACAGAGTTACGCTATCGGTTTTATTATGGTGGCAAGTTTTGTTGAAATGATATTACGAAAACGCTTGTTTACATTTTTATTCACTCCATTTTTCCTCTTGTTTATCTATTTCAATATTTGGTATACAGTACAAATTCATGGCGGACAAGGCTTATATGATGGCGAAAACATGAACAGCAATTACTACTGGAATGTAGTAGGCAGGTGGAATGTAGATACTGAGATTTATAAATTAAAAGAAACTGATGAACTATTCAACGACACTCCTAAAAACCCAATCAACGTATATGCTGATACTGCACAGGAGTGTTTGACAAAAGACCATCAACGCAGTCGCATTCACAGGTTTGCCTTACCAAAAGCAAATGGAGACTGGTTGAGAGCAGAAGCTATTTTTAGTATTAAGGCAAGAGAAGGAATACATTGGAGAATGACGAATTTCACTATTGATCTTTTAAAGGATGGGAACGTCGTAAAAAGCAGATATATCCGCCTACAGCGTCACCTAAAAGACAATGAGAGCAAAAAAATTTACTTTGATGTTAGCTTACCCAAGGAGGCAATAGACTCTGTAGCAGTAAGTTTTGACAACAAAGATGGCGAACAAACCATTTGCATTGAAAATCTTACTGTAAACACTTTCAAAGAATAGACTTGGCAAATCAAAAATATCATTATTGATAATTCACCTATTTTTATACGATGAGGATACTGGCAATTTTATTGTGTTTAACAATCTACTACAGAGCATCTGCTCAATCTTATAACGATAGTATCTACACACATAGACAGCATTATAAGCAGGAATTTCTAACTGACTCTCATAGCCCTTTAAGCGCAGAAGATACCGGTTATTTAAGATTTTTTGAACCGAATAGAATTTTTCAAGTCTTAGCAAAGTTCACGATCAGTAAAGACACTACTCCTTTTGAAATGCATACCCACAGTGGTAAAATAAAAATGTATCGGAAGTATGGATCTATCAATTTCAAACTCAAAAATCAGGGACATAGCTTAGAAGTGTATCAAAGTATAGATTTGCTAAAAAAAGAAGAACAGAAAGATTATCTATTCATCCCTTTCAATGATCTCACCAACTATGAAACAACATTTGGAGGTGGTCGATACATTGATGTTTCTATCAAAGATGTTCAAGAGGGAAAAATTTGGATTGACTTTAATAAATGTTATAATCCATACTGCGCTTATGCTTCAGGGTATTCTTGCCCTATACCACCGCTAGCCAACAGACTTGATACAAAAGTAGTTGCAGGGGAAAAATTGTTTGGAAAACCAATAAAAGAATAATAATTCATGTCACACAATGTAAATCTTGCCATTCAGGTATTGCCGCTGGGCATTACTAAAAAAGAAGCCTATGCTATTGTAGATAAAGCGATTGCTTGCATAGCTGATTCTGGTTTAACCTACGAAGTTTGCCCGTTTGAGACCGTAATAGAAGGCGAATATGATGTTGTAATGAAGTTGGTAGATAAGATTCAAGAAGAATGCCGGGATGCTGGTATAGAGGAATTACTTATCAACATGAAACTTCAAAGAAATTTTGAAAAAGGAGTTGCTATATTAGATAAAACAGGCAAATACAAAAAGTAAAGGTTCGTCTTCGACGAACCTTTAACTTCAAGATTGATTTACCTACTAATATTCAGAATTACCGCTAATAGAAGATGTGTAATTCGATCTTCCATTAAGGTTATCAACTGCAGGTGAGCATTCGATAAGTCCATTGATGTTTTGTTTCCAAATTATATTACCGGTTTCAGGATCTACAGAATAAAGGTATTTGTCATGGCATCCAAAATAGAGTCTGTTGTCAAACACCATTGGAGATGATTTGATAAGCCCCTTTGTTGTTGTTCTCCATTTTACCAATCCATCAATAATATCTACTGCATACATATTGAAATCGTAGCTTCCCACATAAATAATTTGGTTATAAGCATAAACAGAAGATACAAGTCTGTCATTAGTAGATATAGGATCCCAACGAGGGGTTCCACTAATTAGGTCTAAGCAATAAAGCTTTCCGTCATTACTTCCGAAAATACAGTTACCTCCATAGATGATTGGTGAAGATTGAATAGCCCCGCCAGTTGCATAAGTCCATCCTGTACTACCATCAAATACTTTTATTTGATACATTCTTCCATCACTACCTCCAATATATAAAAACGTATCTAAAACAGCAGGTGAAGAAGTGTATGCAGCTGCACCGGGAGCGACATTCCACACACTTGCACCATCTTCTTTATCAAGTGCATATACATTTCCATCATTGCATCCAAAAACTACAATCGTATCAAAAACCAAAGCCGAAGAATATACTGCCCCCCCTACTGTAGACTCCCATTCTAAGGTATCAGCAACAATATCATAAGCATACATTTTATTATCTCCAGAGCCGAAGTAAATAAAATCACCTTCAGAAACAGGTGTTGCTAAAAGCTGTCCTGATACAAAGTAGGTGTTTAATAGTGTTCCTCTTTTTGCGTCTAGCTTGAAAACTTTACCGTTTTCTGCTGTCACAAATACAAAATCTTTAAGTACTACAGGAGATGCTTGAATATTAGCACCAGCAAAAAACTCCCATTTTTTATCACCGGTTACAGGATCTAATGCATACAAATATTGATTCTGAGAACCTATGAACATAGTAGGAGTAAACTCTTCAGGCAAGGGTTCGTCAGTACTATATTCTTTCTTACAAGATGAAAACAAACTTATGGTAGCAAGTAGGGCAAGGAATAGCTTCGTAAAACGTTTCTGCATAATGCCAAAAAATTGATAAAAATATTACGTTGCAAAATAGGTGATTTCCATTTGTATTGCAAACATTGGGTGAATAAAAAATCCGGTACTATTATCTAGACCGGATTTTGAGTACTTAGGTTTGATGTAATTTATCTAAGCAACAAGTTTTTCTTTATTTTTTTTCAGCTGGCTTGCCATAGAGTCTAAAGCCTTGTCGAAAGACTCTTCAAAGGTTTTAGTGCTATGCTTCACAAAATAGGAATGTTTGGGTACATACACTTTTATCTCAGCAATCTTATCTTTTATATTGTGCGCCACATTATCCAACTTCAGATACACCTCTACGTTTATAATGTGGTCATGAAACGTACTGAGTTTCGTTATTTTTTTATTGACATGGTCTAATAGTTTAGAATCGGCATCAAAGTGCACGGTCTGAATTTGCACGTTCATAGTTAAACTTTTAATGGTTAAAAATAAATTCGGGTAAATTTTCAGTTCATATATCAGCCTCTTGGATGGTTCAATTTATGGATTTCTTTCAGTTTTTCAATGTTATTATGAGTATAAATCTGTGTAGCTGCAAGGCTACTATGTCCTAAAAGCTCTTTTATAGCTTGTATGTTCGCTCCATTATTCAACAAATGCGTAGCAAAACTATGTCTTAAAATATGTGGACTTTTCTTTTTCAAGGTTGTTATTAGAGACATGTATTTTTTCACAACCCTGTAGATGTAACCCTCATAAAGAGGTTTACCATTTTCCAAAACCAATAGATTTGATGTCTGCAATTTTTCCAACTTGTTTTTTTCTACGAGGTAATCTCTTACATCCTCTAAAAGCATCGAGCCAACAGGTATTATTCGCTCTTTATTCACTTTTCCTATTACTCTTATCTGTTTCAAACTCCATTCTATATCAGTTTCTTTTAGTTGCAGCAGTTCTTGCCTCCTCATGCCTGTTTGATACAACAGCTCGCAAATCAACCTAGCGGTACTTCCTTTGAATCCTTCGCCAAAACTTACTTTTTCTAATAAGTTACCAGCTTCATTTTCCCTTAAATATTGTGGCAATCGTTCCTCAAGTCGAAGGCTATGCAACTGCTTCGAAGGATTTTTCTCTACAACACCCAACTTCATTAAATATTTAAAAAATGAACTTACGGAAGATATTTTCCGGTTGATGGTTCTAGCTTGGTTATTATCCGTTTTTAATTCAGCCAGCCAACTACGCAAGTGAAATAAGGTAATTTCATTCTCTTTCAAATGCCCAAACTGTGTAAGTAAATATTCATTCAGCTGCCTGAGGTCTTGCTCGTAGGCGGTAAACGTGTGGGGGGAAAAACGTTTTTCGAATCGAAGGTGATGTAAAAAATCCGTAAGTCTTGGCTCATCCATATAAACAAAAACTCGTCTTGTAAAGATAATGAATTACAAGACGAGTAAAAAAGTATTTATAAGAATCTACTAAAGTTCTACTTTCCCCGAAAGAATTTGTTGCTTGTAGATAGCCTTCAAAACTTGTGTACGACGACGTACAGACGGTTTAGTAAATGATTGGCGATCGCGCAATTGATTTAGCGTACGAGACTTTTCATATTTTTTCTTGTACTTCTTAAGCGCTTTATCAATGTTTTCGCAGTCTTTAGAATCAATGATCAACATATTAATATACCCCCTTTTGATTTTGGGAATGCAAATGTAGTGTTTTACATAACATTTTCAAAATATTTGCGACGCAATAAAGTAGTTTGGGGTTTCAATCCGCTATCTTTGCAGCCATTTTCATAATTATTCTCACTTTTTAACATGAATCCCGCAATACGTCGTTTTATAGTTTTCAACCGCATTTGGATAGCAGTTGTATTGATAGCTTTAGGTTTTGTTATTGGTTTTAAAGTTACTTGGTGGATCGCTTGGATTCCTTTTCTGATAGGTATTTTGATGATCGTAGCACATTTCCTTATCGGGCCTATGACACTCATACAATCTTATGTAGAAAACGGAGACATGGAAGGTGCTCAAAAACTGATGGATAGTGTAAAATACCCAAATCTATTATACAAACCTGTTCGTTCGTCATATTATATGCTGCAAGCCAATTTCTCAAGTATGACCGACAATTTAGATAAAGCGGAGGAGGATTTACGTAAAGGACTAGCTGCCGGAATGCCTGAGAAAGAATATGAAGGAACAGCTTATTTACAACTCGGCTCTATTGCTTTCAAAAAAGGAAATACAAAAGAAGCCTATGAAAACATACGCAAGGCTGTAAGCATCGGTTTACCTGATAAAGACAGCGAAGCCACAGCGTTTTTACAACTTTCCGGCATTTGTATGCAACGTCGTGACTTCCGCGCAGCAAAAATGTATTTCAACAAAGCAAAAATGTGTAAGCCAAAAAATAAAGAAGTGGTATCTCAGCTCAACGATATGGGCAAATACATGGCTAGAATACCTGGTTAATTTTAATTTTGAAGCATCATTGATTATTCTTTTCAACCTATTAACTAACCGACCAATTCCCTATATTTGTTTACATCACTCACCAAAAAACAAACAACATGGCAGAAAAAATAACCGCTTATTGCATGAAGACAAAGGAGAAAAATGTTCCTATGCAAGATGCAGTAATCACTAAAACAGCACGTGGCGGCTACATGGCACAAGGTCACGACGGTAAAGGAAATAAGATGACTACAATGCTTGGTGAAGAAAAAGCACTTCAAGCTATTAAAGATGGTGTAGCTAAGAAAGGTTTTTAATAATCACATTTTAAGAAAATTAAAGCCATCTGTAATCAGGTGGCTTTCTTGTTGTAGGAAAATACACGCTATTAATACAACTGATCCAAACTCATCTTCAAGATATCACCCATCGTGTTGCAATGTTCAAATTCGGTAGCTTTATAGTATTCTGCCATTTCACTGCGAAGCGTCATTATTTTCTCGGGTTGCGAGATTGTATCATGGCTCATTACGCGTAGCAAATCATGAAGTTGTGTGCCGGATGCTTTACTTCTCCGAATGATAAGTGCGCGTTCCTCATTTTGATATTGTTCGATATTTTCTGCACTTAACCGTTCCTGCACCAACAATACCAAAGGATAATTTTCTTTAAAAAACTGTGGCAAGTACATGTTTCTTCTACCTTCGTAACTCTGTTGGTCAAAGTCTATTGCTCGAATACGAAACTGCACTTCTTCAAAATCTGGCGTGATGTCAAAAACATAATTATACGAACGCATATCGCCAAGCAAACGCACAAAACAACGGTAGTTAAACTTAACCAATTCTTTTGCGATGCGCACTTTATTAAACTCTGTATTGTTGAGATAAGAAGTAATAAACTGGTCACCCGGAATTCCCGGAATATGCTCTTCTATTAATGTGTTTTTATCAACAAAATAATTTATGCTTTCAGGGGACAACATGTCTTCCAATTCCAATCCATACACCCGCGAGGCATCAGCTTTTTTTACATAGAAATAGTCGTAGTTGTCATTAAAATCATTCACGATCTTGATGCGAAACGGATGCGAATTTCCAAACGTACAATAATCAACTCGCTCCACGTGAAGGTGTTGGTGGGCGCGGCTTTCACCCTGTGTTTTGAGAAGCGCGTAAATTTGTTTTAGACCTTCATGTACACGGTTCACTTCATTCGGATCGTAAAGCGCACTCTCCCAAAGTGTATCTTTTCCATTCTTATCATACACCGGAATAGCACTGGTAAAATGCAACAAATCATCATAACCCACCGGCAATTCTATACTGCGGTTATACGTTCGCAAATACCCATGCAAATCTGCATTGACTGGGTAGTGAATTTTCTTTTTAGAAATCTTCAAATCGCTCGGTGTATTTTGGTTATAGGCTTCGGTCATTGATTTATTATTTGTTGTCCAAGCTAGTGGATTACTATTGAACTTTTACGGCGATAGCACCGTTCATGGTAGTTGCTACTATTGAGGTTTTCACATATTTTGAAAATTACCTGATTTACTATGCTCGTCTTTGCGAGGAACGAAGCAATCTCACGAAACTTAGGAAACTAATACTATTATTTATTCTTTCTAAGCGATTGTTTTAAAAGACTAACAACGTAGTCGATATCATCTAAATCGGAAAGTTGAATTTCGTAAGATCCATTGCCCCAATGTCCAACATTTGAGACATCTCGTGCAATTTGTTTTTGATCTTGTAAATCTCCGCTTTTCAAGTTGACGTATATTTTCAAACCTTTTCCTAGCAATACTACATCGCAAAAAATATTGTTATCTACTTTAAAGCCAACTGTTTGTTTTTTGGGTTGAGTGCTTACATTATCGTCTAACGATATCAATCTTTCTTTTACTTGTTCATATAACTCCCTAATTTCAAAACTTACCTTCGATAAATGATCTTGTTCTGTATAGACTTTAACTTCTTTACTTACATTTTCTATTATTTTATCACTTCTGGAAATTGTTTTGATACTTTCTTTTGCTGATGTTTTCTGAACCTGTTCGAAAGCAACAGTATTGTTTTCAAAACGTTTAATTTCCCAAAGCTCAATTGGTAAATCCTTAAAATTTATTGCTTCTCTCTGATAATTAGTGAATTGAGGAGAGATAAAAATCACTTTTGACTGTGACCAGTCTACATCTGTTCGTTTGAGTGTTGTTTGTTGACTTTCATTAAATTCAAGAATAAAATCTGCCTTGTTATTTAGCATTAGAGATAGATAGGCATACCCTTGATCAATAACACTAAAATTCTTGTCCCGTTTATATTCTACAATTACAAAGGATTTCGTTTCGTAATCAAAAGCTAACGTATCAATCCGAAAGTTATTTAAAGAAAATTCTGAGCGAATAAGGTGAAAATGCAGTAGAACGGTCAATTTTTTTTCTACTAACATTTGAATTTCTTTCTCGAACTTAAAAGGTAACTCTTTTACAAAATCTAATTGTGCCCCTATATTAAATATTGCCATTAGCTTTAGTATTCTGAAAATCAAATTTAAGTTACACGTTATAAGTTGTTCATTACTTCTGTTTTACCTTATACCCTCTTACCGCATAATAAAGAATAAATAAATAACACGGTATCATCAATCCATAAGCCAGTTGTTTGGAATTAACCATCTCCGCAACCTTACCATAAAACGGCGGCAGTATCGCACCACCTACAATGCCCATGATCAATAAAGCACTACCTATTTTTATAAAACGCCCTGTAGCATGAATAGCCAATGGCCAAATCGCCGGCCACATCACCGAATTGGTAAAGCCTAACAAAGCAAAACAAGCCACAGCCACATAACCTGTTGTAAACATAGAAAGCACCACCATCAAAATACTCAAGACTGTCGCTATCAGCAAGGCTTTTCGTTGAGAGATGATATTAGGAATGGTAGCAATACTCAACAGATAACCTGCCAGCAATCCATAACCGGTATAGGATGCAAAGTTTTTAGAAGTTTCCAAACTAAAACCCAACGCCTCACCAAAACTGCTGAACGTATCATAGCTAATCACCTCTACGCCTACATACAAAAAGATAGCTACCACGCCCAATACCAAATTTGGAAATTGAAACACGCTCGTTTTATTCGAAGAAACTGCTGTGTCTGTCTCATCTTCCTCTTCTATTTCCGGCAAACGAACAAAATAAAATGCAACTGCTAACACCGCTAAAATGATCGCAATAATGATGTAGGGATTAATCACTTTAGCGGCAAGCGCATTTAGTTCCAATACTTTTTCAGAGGGTGATAACGTCAACAACCTTGCTTTTAATTCATCTACATTGCTGAGTGTGATACTTCCTAAAACATACACCGCGAGAATGCCTGCAACTTTATTGCAAATACCCATGATGCTGATGCGTTTTGCCGCGCTTTCAATAGGTCCTAGTACTGCCACGTAAGGGTTAGATGCTGTTTGCAATAATGCCAGTCCCGTACCTATAATGAACAATCCTGTAAGAAATAACGGATAACTTCTTGCTTTCGCAGCCGGTACAAAAAGTATAGCACCTACAGCCATCACCAGCAAACCAACCGACATTCCATTTTTAAATCCTGTTGCTTTCAATACATAGGAAGAAGGTATCGCCATGAAAAAATAAGCAGCAAAAAAAGCTGTAGCAACCAAATAAGATTGCGTGTCGGTAAGCTCGCAAGCAATTTTCAGATAGGGAATTAACTGGCTGTTACTCCAGGTAACAAACCCGAAAATGAAAAACAATATGCCGATGAGAATAAGCGGCGTAGTGTAGCTGGTCCTTGATTGATTCATGAGGATAAAAATAATGCAGCAATGTAGTAAAACAATGCGGCAATGCGGTCAATGAGCAATTCGTTAAATGGGTAATTGGGTAAAGGGCAAGTAGGGTAAAAAAGCAATTACCCAATTAACTTTTCAACCAATTAACTAACCCCTCCACCTCAGCGTTTCCAGCAAATGCTTCATGTCTTCTTTCAGAAATTCATTGGCAGGTAATAGCGAATCTGCATTAGGTGTTACATCAAAATACAAGGCTCCTCGCAAAAAATGTTTTAAAGAGTCTGTCGCTATAAACTGATAGGCTGATGCTGCATTACCACCTGCATTATATAAAATTCCGTAAACATTATTTTCTGCAAAAACCTGCTCTTTAATGTAATCTGCCCGTTTGCTGTGAACAGTGAAAGACATTTCGTGCGAGTCTTCCATCAATTTTCCTAAAGGTTGTGTCGCACTTATTATTTTGTAAGAAATATAAAACCTGCCGCCAATACTCGGAAAATCTACAAATATCCAATAAGGATTTTCCGGTTTTTTACCGAGGAAATCTGTATCGTTTATGATCGTTCCATAAACCGGATATTCAAAACTATATGGGAAATTTTCTTTCTCAAACTTTTGATAATGATGCTGTGGCAAAGAAACCCTGTAATATCCACGAGGTTTAGGAGTATAGGTTTCAGGACGACAAGATGCTAGCAGCAATACAATAAATAGAGCGGGAACGAAGAAACGCATTCGCCAAAACTAAAGAATTTCAAAACTATTATTTGCAACCTTCGAAAAGATATCATTCAACCTATTCTTGCTACTTGCTTCTATTGACTTAATATTTACCACTCGATATTTTAGACTATTTTCGCAGTTCTAAAAAAACGACTAATGCAAGAACAACAACCGCAACAAGAACAACAACTGAACATAGAACTTTCTGAAGAAATGGCGGAAGGAACGTATGCAAATCTTGCCATCATCACGCATTCTTTTGCAGAATTTGTAATGGATTTTGTGAATGTAATGCCCAATGCGCCTAAAGCCCGTGTTAAATCGCGTGTTATCATGACCCCGCAACACGCCAAAAGATTGATGCGTGCATTGGTGGAAAATGTGAAGAGATATGAAGCCCAAAACGGTGCTATAAAAGACCAAGAACAAATAACTGTACCGTTTAATTTCGGTACCCCTACTGCACAAGCCTAGTTTATACCTATGCATGATAAAATTCTAATACTCGATTTCGGGTCACAATACACACAACTTATTGCGCGTAATGTACGTGAACTGAACATTTATTGCGAAATACAACCTTGTACAAAGGAAGTTGTTTACGATGAAGGACTGAAAGGCATCATCTTATCCGGTAGCCCATTTTCGGTAAATGACCCTACAGCTCCAAAGCCTGATATAAAAGCCATGGCAGATAAATTGCCCGTCTTAGGTGTATGCTATGGAGCACAATTACTTGCTCAACAGTCAGGTGGCGAAGTGGGTAAATCTTCTCACAGAGAATATGGTCGTGCGCATTTACAAAACATTACACAGAATAAACTATTCGCTACTGTACCAAGCAACACACAAGTATGGATGAGCCACAGCGATAGCATAAAAAAATTGGCTGATGGTTTTGAAGTTATTGCTACAACAGAAAGCATTCCAGTAGCTGCATTCACCTCTACGTCCTACGCTAAGAATGGAGTTTATGGCATTCAGTTTCATCCTGAGGTAACCCATAGTACAGATGGTAAACAATTACTCAAAAACTTCTTGGTAGATATATGTAATTGCAAACAAGATTGGACACCAACTGCCTTTATTGAAGATACCGTTGCTCGCATCAAACAAGAAGTTGGAGTGGCTAAAGTGGTAATGGCATTGAGCGGTGGAGTAGATTCTACAGT
>CBFGYQ010000024.1:0-13129 GCA_965652995.1 uncultured bacterium | reverse complement strand
ATATGAAGAAACAGTGAGAGAAATTACGGCTATTATTCACGAACATGGTGGACAAGTATATATGGATGGTGCGAACATGAATGCACAAGTTGGCTTAACTGCCCCAGGTTTAATTGGAGCTGATGTTTGCCACTTGAATTTGCATAAAACATTTGCTATTCCTCACGGTGGTGGTGGCCCCGGCATGGGACCTATCTGTGTGAAAAAACACTTGACTCCTTTCCTTCCGGGCTTTGTAGATGGTGAATACACTCAGCCGAAACACGCAGTATCTGCGGCTCCTTACGGCTCTGCAAGTATCTTGTTGATCTCCTACGCTTACATCAGAATGCTGGGCAAAAAAGGCTTGAAAACATCGACTGAAAATGCCATTTTGAATGCCAACTACATGCGTGCAAGATTGAAAGACGATTTTGATATTCTTTATACTGGCACAGGTGGTACTTGCGCTCACGAGTTTATCGTTGACTTGCGTCCATTCAAAAAGACGGCAGAAATAGAAGCGGAAGATGTTGCTAAACGTTTGATGGATTATGGTTTCCATGCACCTACAATGAGTTTCCCTGTACCGGGCACTATCATGATCGAGCCAACAGAAAGCGAAGACAAAGCAGAGCTTGACCGTTTTTGTAATGCGTTGCTAGCTATCAGAAATGAGATTCGTGAGGTGGAAGAAAACAAGGCCGATAAAAAAGATAATCCGTTGAAAAACGCTCCACACACGCAGTTTGAAGTGATGGCTAATGAGTGGAATCATGCTTATGGACGTGAGACTGCGGCATTCCCGTTGAGCTATGTTCGTACTAACAAATTCTGGCCGAGTGTGGCAAGAGTGAACAATACTTTTGGTGATAGAAACCTTGTATGTACTTGTGAACCTACAAGTGCTTATGCAGAGGCGGAAGCGTAAGATTTTATAGTGAAAATTTCATGTAACCTGTCAGGTTTCTTCAACCTGACAGGTTTTTTAATGTTGCACAACAAACTTTTTCGTAATAAAGCCATCTGCTTCTTTAGAATAAATGTTCAAGAAATAAACTCCATCAACTAAATCTCGGACATCTAACTCTGTATTTTTTGAAACATTGTTTTTGCTAATGGCTTCTGAGCCGAGAAGGTTATAGACAGAGAGTTGGTAGTTATTTAGTGCCGTTTGGATGTAGAGTTTTTCTTTGGTTGGATTGGGATAAATAGCAATTAAGTTTTCTGTTATTAAAGCATCCTTTACTGGTAATATTAATCTGCTACCGCAAGAGATGCCGCTTTTCATGGTGTAAACCAAATCAATATCTCTATTATTATTGGGGTACGAGCCTGAAGAAATATAGTTAGATGTGAGTCCTATACCAACTTTATTTATTCGGTTAATGTGTGTTATCTCAAATTGGTTGAGTATGTCACCCCCAATATGGTTATAGGTTGTGTAATACATAGGGGTTTTTAAGCAGTAAGTCGTATCAAAAGCATTATAAACTACAAAGTTCGTACTGCCCGATTCGTCAGGCATTAGCGTACTATCAAGCCATTTCAAAACTGCGTAGTCGATAATAACTGTATCGTAATAATTGTTGGTCGAAACATTAGGACCATTTATTGACTTTATTTTAGTTCTAAAAACATATTGAAGTTGCGAAGTAGAAATAAGATTTCTTGAAACTACAGAATCTTCTTTTGTGTAATCTTGAACATAAACTAACGAACCTCGATACTGAAGTATATCACCAGGTTGATAATCATATAATTCAAACGTCGTGGGATTTGTCGTCTTCTCGATCCTACTAAACATTTGAATTACATTGTTAACCTTTTCTGTTTTATCCATATAATAATCCATTCCCATTGTATTAAACGCTGTCTTAGGAAATGGGAAACTATGTAAAGCGAATGTTTGAAAAAGACCGTGGTTTTTAGATAAAACGATCTGCTTTCCATGAATACTGTCAGTAGTATTTATCCCTAAAGAATTGTAAGCAGAAATCGTAATGATCTTCAAAGAATCAAATGCTCCAGAAATAGTTGCTGTATCATAACCTGTAACGGTCGCTTCATAATAATTCTGTGAACTATCATCATAAAACCGCCAAATGTCGTTGAGATTTGTTTGCGTATTAATGAAAACAGTATCATTCCAAAGATTAGGGATAATCATTACACCATTTTGCCTTTCTACAACTTCTTGCCCTACCCAAGAACCACCATTGGTATCTAAAATATGAAATGAACTACTCCCCCAATTGCCTCTTGGTGTGTGATACAAAAAATAATGAGTTTCGTTGTTTATGATCTTAACCGAATCTACTCTTATTCCTTTCAGATGATGGTGTTGACTGGTGAAGTAAGGAACAGAATTTGGCTGGAAGAGGCTGTAGTTTTGTCCATAAGAAATACTAAACAATAGAAGAAAGAAGATTGTAAAAACTGATCTCATGGTTTATATGGTTTCCTACAAAATAAGAAATATTCTTTAAGCGTCTAAAGCTGCCAAATTTCTTGACAACTCAATGACATTTATCACAGCGAAAACATAAAAAAAGCCGCACAAAAAAATCGTACGGCTATCTCAGCATCTTTACAAAAACTATTTCTTCTTCAAGTTCAACAAACTCCAATCCGTTTCTTCTGCTACAATGGTATTCTTCAAAAGCCCCAGTCCTTCTATTTCCATTTCCACTACATCGCCTGCTTGCAGCCATTGTGGTTGGTAGTTCGCATCGTTCAGCAATCCTGTACCATTTAGCTCTAGGAAGCAACCTGTACCTACCGTACCGCTTCCTATCACTTCACCGGGTACTATATCGGCTCCGTATGCACAGCGTTCCAGTATCTCCGCAAATGTCCAATCCATATCACCCATACTTCCCTCACTTACTTGTATGCCATTTACCTTGCAGGTCATTTTCAAATTGTAGATGTCACCTGTATGATTTGCTTTGGCGGCTATTTTATATTGTTGCAATTCATCAGGCGTCACCAACATTGGCCCGATAACGGTACTAAAATCTTTTCCTTTTGCAGGTCCAAGATTTAAAAGCATTTCCTCCATTTGTAAAGTCCTTGCGCTCATGTCATTCATTATCATATAACCAGCAATGTAATCATCTGCATGTTCAGCTTTTATGTTTCTTCCTTTTTTACAAGTAATAATGGCAGCTTCCAATTCAAAATCCAGTTTATGAAAATGATCGGGCATACAGCGAACAGCTCCCGGGCCTTGCACTGCAAGATGATTTGTGAAATAGAAAATAGGATATTGATCAAATTCGGCAATCATATCTACTTTCCTATTTCTACGTGCTGCTGCCACGTGTTGGCGAAAAGCATATCCGTCACGGCAAGAAACTGGTTTGGGTAGCGGTGCAAGAATATCTGCATTGTCAAATGCGATATTGGGTTCTTGAGAAATCTTACCTGATTTTATTTCATCTTCGGTTTTACGAGCTATTTCTGAAAGGATTTCCCAATCATTCAGCATCTCCATCATGGTATGAGGGAGTTTAGAATTTACAGCATGAAGATTATAAAGTTGATTATCAATATTAAAAGCAAGTTGCTCCTTGCCATTGTTAGAATACGTTACCAATTTCATGGAAAAGAATTTTTTGAGCCGTAAAAATAGTAGAATTAAAAAGAAGGTAGTAGAAAGAAAACTCTAAAATCAACGACGCATTTCGCGAACGCTATTTATTTTGCCCACGTAATAAAGCTTTTGTCCGTTTTCAGGGAGAAAAAGGCTAACAGTTTTCAGCGTATTACCATCGTAGTTTAGCCTAGCTTGATTTTTCTTTCGGTCGCCCGATTTATAAAGGTATTGTTCACCATCAATGATCACATATTTTTTATTGATGAATAAAATACCTGTTTCATCCATTGTGTCCACTTGCTCACTACCATCTTCACGGTAGGAGACTGTAGCTGTTTGCGTATAACCATACGTTTTTTCAGGATTATTAAGCATTTTAAAGAGCAAAATGCCTAATATGACAATAGCAATTACGAAAACAATACCCATTTGTGGTGTAGAAGTTTGACGATAGACAAGTTTTTAAAGAAAGCGTTATTTAGCTGTTAAAGATAATTGCAAATTTGGTCTATTGCAACACATACGATTCAAAATCAAAAAAATACGCGGCTTAATCGCCGCGCATCTTAAAATTAGTTTACGTAAAGATCGATGTGCCCTCGCATAAAAAACGGTTTGTCTTCTGCAGAAAATCCATAGAACATTCGGTAAAAGTTACCGGGTATTAATCCTAGTCCCTTGTAGCTTAGCCCCAATTTCCCATTGATATTAGGAAGATGATACGACTTAAGCATATAAACATTTTTTTGCTGATCGATGATCGCGAGCTTGAGGTTGATAGGTTCTACAGAAAAATATTTCATAGTCTGTGTATCTCTGCACGGATTTGGGTAAAGTGCTTGCACATTAATATCCGGTTGCTCTCTATAACCGGTAAGATTCACAGTGTCAAGCGGTTTAAAAATATTGAATACCCAATCAGGCCAGTTCTCTTGTGTGTAATCATCTACTGCTTCACCATCATTACCAAGGGGTACAGCACTTACATCATATTTTCTGATACTTGAAAAATCTGTACTGTCAGCATTTTGATTAGGCTTCTCGTCTTTCTTGCATGCAACAAGCGAACAAGCTATCAAAACAACTCCTAAAAATCTTTTCATTCTAAAGAAATATTTTGTGCAATATAATAATCCTATGCGCTTTATTAAAACCTGAGGGAGATATTTTTTTCACCTTTTGCAAGAATTGGTATGTTATTTATGCAGCTCATCTCAATAAAAATCATTTATGAAGTATATCACATTGTCATTACTAATTATAGTTTCAATTCCTTTATTCTCGGCTAGCTCATGTGAGAGGAAGAATGATAACACAAAAGACAAATCACCTAAATGTCCGCCAAATACCATTTGTACAATGATGTTTGCCGCTGTGAATACACAGGTAAAAGACAAAGCGGGAGCATCGATTGTCTTTGATGAAGTCTATACCCTACGCGAAAGCAACAATGAAATAATAAAGTATGAACAACGAAATACAAATGGCAGTTACACAGTACTTGATGATAGCTACAGAAGCGAGATAGAAAACACGTCCGACAATTTTCGTCTTGTAGGAAAAATGAATGGACAGACTGTAATGAACGAACTTTTTGTGATCAAAGCAGATTGTTGTCATGTAAGCAAAGTGAGTGGCAAATCTGAAATTGTAATAGATTAGTATACATGAGCAATCACTATGAAAAACTAGCAATAGAAGAACTGAACCTGTGGCAAGCTGAGATGAAACGTAAGCCCGGATTATTATCTAAAATGAGTAGTGGTTTGCAACGAGGAATGAACCGTGCTATACCGGAAAAAGTACACAAAGTAATTACCAAAGCAATAAAACATACGGTACAAGCCATGCTCAAAGGATCGGGGTGGATTGCACCTAAACCAATACATAACGCCGGTTTAGAAGAAAGAGAGAAGAAAGTAAAGGATAGAATCAATTTCTACAAAAATACCGCAGCAGCAGAAGGTGCGGCAACTGGTGCGGGTGGATTTTTACTTGGGCTTGCAGATTTTCCATTGTGGCTTACTTTAAAGATGAAAATGCTTACAGATATTGCTTCATTGTATGGCTATGATGTTAAGGACTTTAAAGAACGATTGTATTCACTCCATATTTTTCAGCTAGCTTTTTCGAGCAAAAAACATCGAAGAGAAGTTTATTTTTTGATGAACAATTGGGATGCTAATTTGTCGTCATTACCTGACAGTCCTGAATCATTTGATTGGCGCACGTTTCAACAAGAATATCGCGACTACATTGATATTGCAAAGCTATTCCAGTTGCTACCGGGCATTGGAGCTTTTGTGGGTGCATACGTAAATCATAACCTTACGGAAAAGCTAGGCAAAACAGCTATAAATGCTTACCGAATGAGACATTTTAATAATAGAATGCTGGGATAGTATCGGTGTGTTTGTGTAAAACTTACTTCTAAGACTATAATGTTTTGCGTACTTTTGCGCAATTTATTTTTTCAATTCATGTCTCAAACAGCAGCTTATCTTTTATTGGAAGACGGAACTTTTTTCACCGGAAAATCTTTCGGTGCCAAAGGAACCAGTGGCGGTGAACTTTGCTTCAATACAGGAATGACGGGGTATCAGGAAGTTTTCACAGATCCTTCTTATGCGGGTCAGGTGTTGATAATGAACAATGCTTATATAGGTAACTATGGTGTAAAAGCTGATGATGTAGAAAGCAAAGGAGTGAAGATAAGTGCATTGATTTGCAAAAATATTACCGAACGTTTCAGCCGTATGATGGCTAACAATGATCTGGAAAATTATTTAGTAGAGAATAATATCGTTGCTATTCATGATGTAGATACACGCAGTTTGGTACAGCACATTCGCAGCAAAGGAGCTATGAATTGTATCGTTTCTACAGAACTTACAGATAAAGCAAGTCTTCAAAAAGAACTGGACAAGATTCCAGATATGAAAGGCTTAAATCTTGCTTCGAAAGTTTCAACGAAGGAAAGTTATATAGTGGGTAATGAAAGTGCAAAGTATAAAGTGTCTGTATTGGATTTTGGAGTAAAACAGAGCATGCTTCGCATCATGAACGAGAAAGATATTCAATTAAAAGTATTCCCTTCTACAGCTAGTTTTGATGAGTTGATGAGCTTCAGTCCTGATGGCATTTTTGTATCAAATGGTCCCGGTGACCCGGCAGCTATGGATGAAGCAGTTGCAACTGTGAAAAAAGTATTGGATGCTGACAAACCTTTGTTTGGTATTTGTTTGGGACATCAATTGTTGGCACGAGCTAATGACATCCCCACTTATAAAATGCATCATGGGCATCGTGGACTCAACCACCCCGTGAAAAATCTACGTACTAATAAATCCGAAATTACTACACAGAATCACGGCTTTGGAGTAGATGTGGAAAGTGCGAGAAATTCTGATAAAATTGAAGTGACACACGTAAACTTAAATGATAATTCTATAGAAGGAATTAGTGTAAAAGGCAAACCAGCATTTTCAGTTCAATACCATCCCGAAAGTACACCCGGCACACACGATAGCAGATACTTGTTTGATGAGTTCATCGAATTAATGGCGAAAGCAAAGTAGGAAAAGAGGTTTGTAATGAGTGTATTTTACAATTCAGAAAAGCTACCATTGTTCCGAAATGCGGTGATTACCATCGGCACTTTTGATGGAGTTCATTTGGGTCATCAAAAAATACTGCGCACAATTACTGATACTGCAAAGAATATTGGTGGAGAAAGTGTCGTCATCACCTTCGATCCCCATCCAAGAAGATTAATCTCTCCTGATAAAGAGCTAAAAATACTAACGCCATTAGAAAACAAGATTGAATTAATTTCTTCACAAGGTGTAGATCATATTGTAGTTGTTCCTTTCACTTTAGAGTTTTCAACTCTTTCAGCAGAACAATATATCAGCGATTTTTTGATTGAAAAATTCCATCCTAATACAATAGTAATAGGCTACGACCATCATTTCGGAAGTGACCGCACCGGAAATATTCAGTTGCTAAAATCAGTACAACAACAATATAATTATCAATTGATAGAAATACCTGAACAGCTTGTAGATGAAGCCGGCATTAGCTCTACCAAGATAAGAACAGCATTGCAAAATGGAAATGTACAAGATGCTGCAACAATGATGGGACGCAGTTATTCGCTGAAAGGAAAAGTGATAAAAGGTAAACAGCTTGGAAGAACTATTGGCTACCCTACTGCTAATATTGATGCTGCAGATAACGACCAACTACTCCCTTCTGTGGGAATATATTGTGTGAAAGTTGTACATGAATCAAAAGAGTTCGGAGGCATGCTCAGCATTGGCTACAACCCTACAGTTACTGATGAACACACGATAAAAATTGAAGTGAATATTTTCGATTTTGATAAAAACATTTATGATGATCTACTGGAGATTGTCTTTATAAATTACATGCGTAGCGAGGAAAAATTTGATTCGTTGGAAGCTTTAAAAAGTCAATTAGCAAAAGATGAATTGATGGCAAGAAAAATGCTCTTCTAAATGTCAATGCTGGATTTTGGATTCTTTTGATGCAGTTAGTTTATCCACTAATTTCTTAATCAAGAAAACAAACAACACGAAGAATACAATAGCCATTATCACCGGGACTATAAAGCTCATTATCGATCCCGCTAGTGCAGATGTATTCTCAACAGTAGCGACCGCAGCATTACCAGTCCCTAGCGTAAACTTACTGCTTAGCAATCGCAGCAACCCGGTACCTGAAGCCACCAAACCTGCACCTCCACCACCTGCGACAATACCTGTCATCCATCGCAGCCACTCGTTCTCTATAGGCAATATGGACGATGCCATCACAGTTCCTGCTGCCATAGAAAGTGGTGTAGCGATTGTATCGAGAATATTATCTACAAAAGGAATGTAGTAAGCAGCAATTTCTAACACAGATGCGGTACTTAAACTAATAAGTGTCGGTGTTGATGACAACCATGAAAAACTTTCTGCAAAATGAAACCATTGAAATCTACTTGCAAGCCCAGCTACAAGCATGGGAATAAACACCCTAAAACCACAACTGGCACTCAATGCAATGCCCATGGCCGCTGCTGTAAGTGTATTAGCATCAAAAGTCATAGTTTGAAAATTACAAAATAAACTATCTAATATGTTGCTTAAAATCAATTTTATTTTGACTGAATTATCTGCAAAAACATAAAGTCCCAAGAGTGTATCTTTGGCGCGAATTTTAATAGCCGTTTTTTGTGAAATACCGCCATACACTTCTGATCATTTTATTTGTGATCTCGATTGACCAATTACTGAAATACTATATCAAAACACAATTCTATTACGGACAAGAAATAAATATCATCGGCAAATGGTTTCGATTGCATTTCATTGAAAATGAAGGCATGGCATTCGGTATGAAATTGAGCCAGGTAGCTACAGGAAAATTGATCCTTACACTCTTCCGTTTAGTAGCTGTTGTGTTTGGTTTTTTCCTTCTAAAGAAACTTTGTGATAAAGGTTATGGAAAAGGTGCGTTGATCTGCGGCTCTTTGATACTTGCTGGTGCTTTGGGCAATTTGATCGACAGCATTTTTTATGGGATGATCTTTACTGAAAGCTCTTTTCATATTGCCAAATTAGTACCATTCGGGAAGGGTTATGGAGAACTGTTTCACGGCAAAGTAGTGGATATGTTATACTTTCCGTTGGTAGACACTTTGCTACCTAATTGGATCCCATTCTTTGGAGGAAAACGTTTTGAGTTTTTTCAACCTGTTTTTAATATTGCCGATGCAGCTATTTCAATAGGAGTAATCACTTTGGTGTTATTTCAAAAAAAATTGATCCCACAAACGCAACCTGAAGCAACGCCAACAACAGAACAGCCATGACAGAAGAGCAACTAATACCAATAAATGTTTGGCTCGCTGGTCGCAGCTATCGCATACGTATAAAACCAAATGAAGAAGAAGCTGTGAGGAAATCTGTGAAAATAGCTGATGAAAAAATCACTGAATTTCGCAGACACTATGCCGGTAAAGACGACCAAGATTTTTTGGCTATGTGCTTACTTATGTATGCTGTGGATAACACAACTGATTCTTTCAAAAACCCTCTTATACAAAAGGAACTTTCCACCCTAATAGATAAGATCGACAAAGCTCTAGAAGAGTAATAAACATCAAAAAATAGAAATATTATATGTAAAATAATATTTATTTTGCGCATGCCAGGGTCTAAGCAATAGTGATTTCGTGAATAAAAAAAATCAGTTGGCATGTCAAAGATCTTGTTCGCATTTTTGGTCTTCCTTTCTATTTCTTCGTTCGCACAGGTTCCTGTCCCCATGGCATCTCAACCTATGCTTACTTATATAGAAACATTCGACTCTATAAATACTTGGACAAATAATTTCTCTTCAGGTCATGGAGCAAATCGATTTACATCTGTGGCTGTAGGTGGTAATGCATCAATCCCCGACCCTACAAGAATTACAACTAACTCTTCTTCGTTCGTTACATCACAAATGTCAGCTGGCGGTTTGTATAAAGACACTGTAAATGGACGACTTTTGATGTTAGTAACAGGAACTTCCAACAACACTAATTCTCTGGCTATTGATTTCCATCTTGATTTTACAAACATCAATGCAGGCAGTTTAAGTTTCGAATGGGAGACGGTTTTTAATGGAACTTCTACTAGCAATAGAACAGGCACTTTGAAAGTATACGAGTCTGATAACGGAACAAACTTCACCGAACTTTCAGCAGCTTCTATCACAGTAACAAATAATATTGCTATCAATGGGAATGTTATAAACGTCGCACTACCTTCTTCTTTCAATGGATCTTCTACTGCTGTCTTGCGTTTCTATTATTATAATTCTGCCGGCGGCAGCACCGGTTCTCGTCCTGCGATAGCGTTGGATAATATAAAAGTTACAGCTTCTGCAAATCCTTGTATTACACCAGTGGTGACACCTACTAACCTTGTTTTCAATAATGTCGCTGCGACCTCTATTTCCGGAAATTTCACTCCTGCTTTCCCCTCGCCTGATGAATACATGGTGGTTGCTTCTTCTTTTGGTGCACTCACTTCTTATCCTGTTGATAGTACAGTATACACATTGGGAGACAATATAGGTGATGGAATATTGATTTATCAAGGCAGTGGAAACAGTTTTACAGCCACCAACTTAAACCCTTCTACAACTTATACATTCTATGTATTTCCTGTGAATCTTTATTGCAATGGTGCTTTAAAATACCAAACTCAAAATGTATTGACAGGAGTGCAAGTTACACCGGCTGGACCACCCTGCCCTACCCCTACACAACAACCATCAAACTTGCAACTGACCCATGTGACGACTACAAGTATGGATGGTAGTTTTTCACCTTCGGTAGATGCAAGTGAATATTTAGTTGTTGTTTCTACAAATTCTGCACTTACCGCAAATCCATTAAATACAATAGTATATGATGCAGGAGATGCACTTGGTGGTGGAATTGTTGTGTATCGTGGAGGTGCTACCAACTTTTCTGTTGCGAATCTTACTCATAGCACTACTTATCATTTCTTTGTTTTCAGCATTAATAATTTCGCGTGTAGTGGTGGTCCGGTTTATCTTACAGGTTCACCACTTACTGCTCAAAAAAGCACTAACATTCTTTTACCTTGTACGACTCCGGCTAAAGACGCCAACAACTTAATTCTTCAACCTGATGTCAATTCTATAACGGGCTTTTTCAATCCCGGCGATGGAGTAACAGATGCTTATATGGTTTTAATGAGTACAGGCAACTCTCTTTCTTCACTACCACAAGATGGAGTACTTTATGCTTTAGGAAGTGTTTTAGGGAATGCTACAATTATTTCTACAGGAAAAAATTACAGCTTCCATGCAGCCAATTTAGCGGGACAAACCAACTACTATTTTTTCATTGTTCCTTACAATACTGCTTGCATCGGTGGGCCATTATACAAGACAAACAGCATCTTACAAGACAATGCTGTAACAACCACTATCCCTCAAACCAACCACTATTTTGGCAATCTACACAGTCACAGTTCACACTCCGATGGCAACCAAGACGATAAAACAAAAACTCCGTATGACGATTATGAGTTTGCGCAAAATGCTCTCTGCATGGATTTTCTAGGTATCAGCGAGCATAACCATTATTCTGCCAATAATAATCCCGGAATGACTTTGGCAGAATATAAGCAAGGTATAATAGATGCAAATAATTACACAATTGCCAATCCAAATTTCTTAGCACTTTATGGTATGGAATGGGGAACACTAACCAATGGCGGTCATGTTTTAGTTTATGGTATAGATTCATTGATTGGTTGGGAAATAATAAACGGAAACCCTAACTATGATATTTATATTCCCAAAAACGACTTTACTTCATCCACAGGTTTATTTTCTAAAATCAATTCTTTTAATTCACTAAACGCTTTCTCAAGTTTAGCACATCCATCATTCAACGACTATCAGAAATTAACCACCACTCCCTACAACGCTTCAGTAGATAGTGCTTTGGTGGGTGTAGCGATAGAAAGCGGTCCTGCTTTTAGCACAAATGCTTCTTACAACGAACCTGGAAGCAACATGGAGTTTCTTTACTATTATCAAATTCTACTTTCAAAAGGCTATCGTGTAGGCCCAATGATAGACCATGATAATCACAACATGACTTTCGGAAGAACAGCCAATTCTCGCACAGCAGTTATCGCCAACTCTATTTCAAAAACAGATTTCATCCACGCCATGCGTAACATGCGGTTTTATGCTACGCAGGATTGCAATACTAAAGCCAATATCAAAATATTCGGACAACAAATGGGCAGTGAAATGAGTCATCAGTTTGCACCTGCAATAAATATTACAACAGAGAATTTGATAAACAGTGCAACACCAATTATAAGACTGATGTATGGTGTTTCAGGAAGTGGCATCGCACCGGTGGAAATCGCTTCCATAAATGGGTCTAACATGAACTACACCGATAATACATTACAACCTAACAAAACAGCTTACTATTATGCAGATATTTCTTATGGAAGTAAACGAACTATAACTGCACCTATTTGGTATACGAGACTTGCAGATCCATTGACAGTAGAAAACATTGTAAACAAAAGCAGTTTAAATAATGTATCTATCATAGAAAATCCGGTGAATGAAGAATTAAAGCTAAAGATCGTTGCACATGAATCCGGCTCTTTCGAAGTAGTCATACTCAATATTTCAGGTCAAAAAATTCAGTGTTATTCTACTAGCGTTACAAAAGGTTCTCAAGAAATGATCTTTTCAACAAACGGTATTGTAGAAGGAATGTATGTTTTGGAGTCAAGGTTTGCAAACGAGATTGTACGAATGAAGTTTATGAAATAAGCATTCCATCAAAGAGTTTTAAAACCATTAGTTAAGTTTACATTGATCGAGCAGTTGTAAAAACGGCTGTTTTTTTATTACATTTGAAACAATTCTACATCAATAAAAATTGCACCTATGTATAGACTATTACTTATTGTCTTTCTAGCTTTT
>CBFGYQ010000023.1:0-13214 GCA_965652995.1 uncultured bacterium | reverse complement strand
CGAAACTGGCATGGCTTTTTGGCAATCCTTTTTTCAAAAACTAAATTTGTAACTCAAAAATTTTTAGACTTATGGCACATACACTTCCGTCATTACCTTATGACTTTGCAGCTTTGGAACCGCATATAGATGCTCAAACTATGCAGATACATCATGATAAGCACCACCAAGCTTACGTAGATAATCTAAACAAAGCCATTGCAGGTACTGATGCAGAAAATCTTTCTTTGGAAGATTTGATGAAAAATATCAACAAATACGATGCGGCTGTACGCAACAACGGTGGCGGACATTTTAACCACTCGCTATTTTGGACAGTACTTGGCGCAAACGGTAGCAAACCCTCTGGAGATTTGGAAAAAGCGATCAATGATGCTTTCGGCTCTTTAGACGGGTTGAAAGAAAAAATGAATGAAGCAGGTGCAAAACGTTTTGGTAGCGGCTGGGCTTGGCTTTGTAAAAAAGACGGTAAACTGGAAGTTTGCTCTACACCTAATCAAGATAATCCACTAATGCCGGAAACCGGATGTGGAGGTACTCCCATTTTAGGTATAGATGTTTGGGAACATGCTTATTATTTAAAATATCAAAACAAACGTCCTGATTATTTGAATGCAGTTTGGAATGTAGTGAATTGGGAAGAAGTAGGAAAGCGATTTAATGCAGCCTAGTGATTATTAGAGTTCTATTTTGTGAAGCGCGGTAGCACCGCGTTTTTTTATTACATCACACTTTGCCAGATGATGAAAAGCAATCTCTTGAAATGTGTGTGAAACTAGATTTTGTAAGAGCTGCCATCATCAATCGATTGCTCCTTTTTCTTTGATGTAGTTTTTAGGCTTTAGTACTCGCAGCATTTGCAATAGTACCGATAACATTATTAAACCGAGACCTAGATAAAACCCCCAACTCAATTCCTGATTTTCTTTAAAGAAGATAAAAGCTAACGCCACTCCATAAAGTGGTTCCAAATTGACGCTGAGCGTTGAGGTAAACGAGCTAATGTGTTTTAATGCATTCAAGGCCAGTGACTGTGCCCAAACAGTACAACACAAACTCAAAACGATCAACCAAATCCAATCCCAAAGATTAGGAAGCATTCGAGTCCCAGGAAAATAGATAAATTGGATAGTCAATAACAAACTTATCAAAATCCAGCCTGTACTCATTTCATAAAAGACCATAGTGCGTGCAGGATATTTGTTGGCGATACGTTTATTCAATACCGTAAAGACTGCACTTAAAATAGCCGCGACAACACCCGCAATAATTCCAAGATTTCTGTTGGGTAAAAGGTCTGGCGCTTTATGTTGTTGAAACTCCGGTAAAACATACATGGTCACCACACCTAAAATGGCAATAGCACCGATAATAAGTTCGCTTGTATTCGGCTTTTTCTTATGCAGGATAGCGTCGGTGAGTGTAGTGAAAATACTTGCTGTAGAGAGACAAACCAAAGCGATAGAAGCATTCGCCAGCTTAATGCTTCCATAAAATGCGACCCAGTGTACTGCCATCAGACAGCCTACTAAAACCAACTGTTTCAGGTCTTGCTTAGCGATACGTACCCATTGTTTTCTATAGAGTAATATGACAGCCATAAATAACGCTGTAAGCAACATGCGATACCAAACCAACACAAGTGCATCCAACGTAATAGCTCTACCCAACACTCCAGTAAAACCCCAAAGCAAAACGGCGAGGTGCATTTGTAGGAGTGCTTTTTTCATGGATTTTTATTGACTCCTACTTTTTTCTTGGTAAAAAAGTAGGCAAAAAGCCAGTCGCAATCAATCACGGGGTGATTGCGACGGTTTATCTATTAAGCATTGTGCTACTGTTCTGCCGACCTTCATATCACCGACAATGTATTGCACATACACAATCAAAAATTAAAATCACTTGTTCTTATAAATTTATTTAATAGTTATCGTCATAATGCAGAATAGATAAATATAGTACAAGAGTGATTAAAACATTTTCAAAGGAAATGTTTTAACAACCTGACAGATTGCAACGAATGCTTAATAGTAGCTACCAAGCTAAGTGCAAAAAGAAAAATCAAAACTTATAAACGGCTTCTTTCAATAGAGGCTGTACCAAATCTTTTTCCGAAATGATTGCATCTTTCAAATCTATTTTCCAATCTATATTTAGCGAGGGGTCGTTGTATAATACACCACCTTCATCTGCTTTGCTGTAGAAATTATCGCACTTATAAAATACTTCTGCGGTATCTGTAAGTACGGAGTAACCATGTGCGAAACCGCGTGGCACAAGGAATTGACGTTTGTTTTCGTCAGATAACTCCACACCGTACCATTGTCCGAACGTAGGGCTGTCTTTGCGAATATCTACCACCACATCCCAAATAGCTCCTTCCAAAACACGAATCAATTTAGTTTGCGGGTTGGGTGCATTTTGATAGTGTAATCCACGCAATACATTTATTGTGGAGCGAGCTTGATTGTCCTGAACGAATTTATTTTTGAAACCGGTTGCTTTCTCGAACGCCTGTTCGTTATAGCTTTCAAAAAAATAGCCGCGATCGTCGTTGAAAACGCGCGGTTCTATTATCAATAAATCTTTTAAAGGTGTTTCAATGACGTTCATTAGCTCTTGCTTAGTTGGTTAACTACTTCAATAAAGTTGGTGGTGATGTGGTTCAATTCTTCTTCTGTAAACTCTGTATGAATAGGAAGGGAGATGACACATTTATTTAAGAAATCGGTATTAGGAAGGTGGAAGTCTGCACCGCCCAATTCTTTGAACATATCTTGTTTGTGACTTGGAACGGGATAATAGATCATTGTAGGAATATTTCTTTCAGCCATTGCTGCTGCTACTGCATCTCTATCTACATTTTTGAGTTGTAAGGTGTATTGGTGAAAAACGTGTTTGTTGTAAGGTGCGCGAAAAGGTGTGATGATATTAGGATTGTTGGCAAACGCATTATCATAATAATCGGCCACTACTCCGCGAGCATCACAGTATTCATCCAGCTTTCTAAGTTTTATTCTAAGAATGGCCGCTTGCATCGTATCAAGACGGCTATTGCAGCCAACGACTTCATGATAGTAACGAATTTTTTGCCCGTGATTAGCGATCATTTTTAGCTTTTCTGCAAGGGCATCATCATTAGTAAACATTGCACCACCATCACCATAACAACCTAAATTCTTTGATGGAAAGAACGAGGTACAACCTACATTTCCGATAGAACCTGTTTTTACATTTTTGCCATCAACGAATGTATAATCTCCGCCGATTGCTTGTGCATTATCTTCAATTACAGGAATGTTGTGCTCTTTTGCTATCTGCATGATCTCTTCCATTTGTGCGCATTGTCCATACAGATGAACGGGAATGATAGCTTTTGTTTTTGGGGTGATCGCTTTTTTCAAACTGTCTAAATTCATCGTGTAGGTATCTGTATCTACATCTACAAAAACAGGTTGCAGCCCCAATAAAGCAACAACTTCTACCGTAGCTATAAATGTGAAGGACGGAGTGATAACCTCATCACCTGGCTGTAAACCTAAAGCCATTAATGCTATTTGTAATGCATCAGTTCCATTGGCACATGGTATTACGTGTTTTACACCTAGATAGGTAGCAAGTTCTTTTGCAAATTCCTGAACATCGGCTCCATTGATAAAAGCTGTAGAGTCTATGACACTTTGGATAGCAGCATCTACTTCCGGTTTTATATTTTCATACTGGCGTTTGAGATCCACCATCTGAATTTTGTGCATTGGGAAAATTTTTGTGCGACAAACCTACGTTTTAGGTGGGATTTTGCAAAGGGCGAAAAAGAGCTTCACAATTCAGAATTCACTTAACTTCACAGCCTTGCAACATTATCTATGAAAAGACTTATTGTTTTATTATTGATCCTTATTTTTTCTTTGCAGCAAAATGTTTTTGCACAAGACGATCTTTTTGGTACTACCAAAAAGGAAGCTCGAAAGGGCTTGATGATTGGTGTCAATGCTAGCTTTGATATTCCTGCTGCGGATATGGCAGAACGTTTTGGTTTAAGCTATCGCATTGGTCCATCGCTTCAATACAAAACAAAATCGAACTGGGTCATTGGTGCAAAAGCAGATTTTATGTTTGGAAATAAAATAGTTGAAGACTCTTTTTTAGCTAATTTCAAAGAAGCAAATGGAGGCATTATAGGACTTAATGGAATCAGAACCGGTGTCGAAACGTTCCAACGTGGATATATGATTGGGCTAAGTCTTGGGCGAATTATTAATCTTTCCAAACAGAACAGTGATAATGGTCTTATGGTCTCAGGTACTTTCGGTTTTATACAACATAAGATACTTATCACAAATGCTGATGGACAGATTTCACAAATGTCTAAGGAGTACAGGAAAGGCTACGATCGTCTTACCAATGGTTTGTTTATAGAGCCTTATATTGGTTACATTTATTTATCGAATAACGGACTCATCAATTTTCACATTGGTTTAGATGCGATGCTTGGTTTCACACAGGGTAGGAGAGATTATCTTTTCGATGTAAGAAGACCAGGAAATGAAAATCGCTTCGATATACTTTTCGGCATAAGAGGCGGTTGGTATATTCCTGTCTTTAAAAAGAAATCGGAAGATTATTTCTTTGAATAGAATTTTGTACGTATAAAAATATTATCTTTGACGTATAAATTGAAAAGACATGGATGCAAAACTCACATTAAGTTTTGATGAGACAGTCATAGAACGAGCAAAGAAATTTGCTGAAGAGCAAGGCATTAGTTTAAGCCGTTTTGTGGAAATTCTTTTACGAAAAGCCACCACAAAAAGCTATGATAGAATTGAAGATTTACCCATATCAGATTGGGTGAGTCAAGTGGCAGAAGGTAATGCAGAATACACCTCAAAAAAACGTAGCAGAAAATCTATAAAAGATGAATACCACCAATCTAAAAAATGAAAGTTTTTGTAGATGCTAATATTCTTATAGCTGTTCTTAATCAAGAATATCCATTGTTTGCATCTGCTGCAAGAGTGTTAAGTGCTAATGGTAAAAATGCGACTGTACTTTATACCTCTGCTGTATGTCTAGCTATTGCATTTTATTTTGCTCAGAAGAAACACGGAGAAAAAAAAGCAAAAGAGAAAATCGCTTTGCTTGTATCTCATTTACACATCGCAAACTGTGGCGAACTTGAAGCTTCTCAGTCTGCTGCAAATAAAAAAGTAAAAGACTTTGAAGATGGGTTGCAGTATTATTCTGCTGTGAATGCAGGATGTAATTGTATTGTAACAGAAGATAAAAGTGATTTCTATTTTTCCGAAATTGAGGTGATCGATTCTGAAAGTTTTTTAAGAAAATACGTGGTGAATTATAAATGATGAATTGTCAATTGTGAATGGCTAATAACTTATGATTCATAATTTATTCTCCATAATTCATAGCTCATGACCGAAAAAATACTCGAATGTGTTCCCAATTTTAGTGAAGGAAGAGATGAAAAAATCATTGAAGCTATTGCTCAAGCTATTCGTGATGTAAACGATGTTCACTTGTTACATGTAGATATAAGTCCTGCTGCAAACAGAACAGTAATGACATTTGTAGGTGAGCCGAAAGTTGTTGTGCAAGCTGCTTTTCAAGCGATAAAGAAAGCAAGTGAGTTGATTGATATGACTAAACAAGATGGTGTACACCCACGAATTGGAGCGACGGATGTTTGTCCGTTAGTGCCATTGTATAATATGAATATGAGTGAAGCGGTTGCTTATTCTAAACAACTTGGTGAGCGAGTAGGAAATGAATTGAACATTCCTGTCTATCTCTATGAACATTCTGCTAAAGAAAATTATCGTAAAGCATTACCGAATATTCGAAAAGGACAGTATGAAGGTTTTGCCACAAAAATGAATGATGAAAAGTGGCGGCCTGATTATGGACCGAAAACATTTAACGAAAAGACTGGTGCTACAGTGATTGGTGTTCGTAATATTTTGGTGGCGTTCAATATAGCACTAAATACTAAGGATATTTCTAAAGCTGAAGAAATAGCGAAGAAGATGCGTGAAAGTGGTTTTTTTAAAGAGGAGAATGGTAACAAAACGAAAGTAGCAGGAATGCTACCGATGTTGCGTGCCATTGGTTGGTATATGCAAGACTATGAACTGGCGCAGGTTTCATTCAATTTATTAGACCATGCAACTACATCACCTTTGAAAGTATGGCAAGTGTGTGAAGCATTGGCTAAAGAAATGAATATAGAATTGGTCGGAAGCGAAGTGATTGGTTTGATACCAGAAAAATGTTTGTTGGAAGCAGGACGTTTTGTAATGATGAAAGAAGGAATAGAAACCAATAACAATAATCAACTATTGATACACAAAGCTATTAAGCTGATGGGCTTGAATAAACTAAAATCTTTTGACCCGCAAGAAAAAGTGTTGGAATATGCGTTGATGAATACAAAATAGCTTTGCCTGTCTGTTATTCTGAAAGTAGTCATATCCATTTTTATTTTACCAAAGGTTATTTTTGTAGAAAAGCATCTGCCTTGAAAAAAACAATTCTTGCTTTATTTTTCTTTCTCTTGTTGGTGCCATATCTGCAAGCGCAACAAACAGTACCGCCACCCCGTATTTTTCAAAATGAAGATGAAAAAACATTTCATGGTGGACTTACAGTAGGAGCTAATGTGTCAGAGGTGATAGGTGATGCCTATCATGGCTATCACAAAGCAGGGTGGTTTGTAGGGCCGGGCGTGGCTGCAAAGTTGAATAGAAAGATCGTGGGCTTAGGAGTAGAAATGCTATACTCTCAAAAAGGGAGTGTAGGTGTGCGTACCATTTATTCCAACTATGTGGGTGAGATGTTTGAGAAGTATTATTTGAAGCTGAATTATATAGAAGTGCCTGTTCAGTTGTTGATCTTTCCCATGCCTAGGGCGCATTTCGGTATTGGGGCTTCTTACTCCAGGTTACTCAACGTGAAAGAAGAGGTGCAAACAGATCAACCTGTTTATATAGATCCTAGCTTGCACCCTTTTAGAAAAGAAGATTGGTGTGGGTTGGTGAGTGCTAAATATCAGTTTTGGAGAGGAGGGTTTATTGGTGCACGTTATGCAAGATCATTGAAGCCGATAAGAACATGGAATTATGTACCTTATTATTATGGTTCGGGGCATCAGTACAATATGTATTTTACCTTCACGTTGAGTTATTTGATACCATAATATTAGTTAGTTGATAGCAATTACTTTTTCTTCTTTCCGCCACCTATCAATTGAATGCCCGGTGGGTCAGCCATCAGTTCCTGCATGGATTTGTTGGCAGTATCCAATTGTTTTGCAGTGTTGTTATAGGTTGATTTGTCTTGAAGCGTTTTACTCTCATCAATAGTTTTCTTCAAAGAAGTGGTGAGTTTTGTAACAACTGCGGCTGTTTGTTTTAATAGACTATCATAGTTCTTATCAGAAAGCCCTTTTGTAGTGTTAATTCCTGATGCTAGTTTTTGATTGATGTTTTCGTTTGTCTGTGAAGAACTCCCGATCATGTTGTTTAAAGAACTAAGTGTGCTGCTGAGTTGATTTATTTGTGTAGAAGCATTGCTTGATGTGCGCGCAAAACCTTGAAGGTCTCTCTTGAAAAATCGTATCTCTTGCTGTACTTTATTGCCTAGCCCTCCATATCGTATCAAGTAATTAAAATCACTAATGGCACTATCAGCTGTGCGTACAAGAAATTTTCCTCCGCGAAGCATTGGTGTGAATTTCGCATTGAAGAGTTCGATAATTGTTGTATCGGGAATGGTGGGTATGGTCGCACCCTCACGCATGAAACCTTGTTCTTTGCCAAGACGAAATTTAATGGCTTTTGTACCTGATACATCGCCGTTTATTATTTTAGCTTTTGTACCGTTAGGAATTTGTATGCCTTGTTTTAATGAATAAGTGATCCATATATTTTTATCATTTCCTAATGTTATATCTTCCACTTTCCCCACCTTCACACCATTGATAAGTACCGGACCAGATTCTTGCAGTCCACTCACTTTGGTAAAGCTGCTATAATAAGTATCGCTTTTGCGAAATACAGAAGTGTAATTGAACAGATAATATACAATACCTGCAAATAGTAAGATTATTATGGTAGTGATAGCGGAGTTTCGATTCATCTATTAGAAACTTGATGCTAAAAATACTAATTAAATTATTGAGAGAATGATTAGAGAATTAAACACTCAACAGCATTACTGATGCTGTATCTAAAATGTAATGGTTGATAATAAGAATGTTCTCAAGCCGTTTTTTACTTCCTTTTCTTAATGTAATAATATCTTCAATATTTTGTGTATTGAATAGACGGGCTGCCAACCATACAGCAAAACCACTAGCTGTAGGATATTCTCCTGTCAAGTGTTTGAAGCTAACAATACCAACATCATCAGGAAAAAAATTGAGTGCCGATTCATACAAACTATTGTATCTCGAATCCCCATTCATTCCTGTTACTACAACGTCTATATCTTCGGTTTTTAATTGATGAGAAATCAGTAATTCATTCAAACAACACTCTAATTTTTCACTCGATGGATTGTGAATCATTTTTACTTCTCGCAACGTACATGTAGCATTGTCCTTTTCATTAGATACTACAAAAAATGTTGCACCTTCACCTGCTATTGTTCCGTTGGTATCGTTTTGGGTTATTACGTCTAAACTGTTCGGTACAGTCGCTTTCCAATAACCTACTTTGCTTTTCACCAAATAATACTCATCAGTCATCTCATCAAAACCGCCTACTAATACATTCTTTTTTTTTGTAGTTTCATTGAGTAAGAGTTGTGCATCCATCATCGCCATTTCAAAAGAAAATCCACGATGCACATGCGTTTGATTGTATCCTGTAGCTTTTGTGTGTAGGGATATCCAGCCGTTTACAGAATTGTAGGTAGATTGTATAAAGAACGTAGGGTTGAGAGCTTCTTCCTGAAGGGTAATCATATCCTTCAAGAACTTCTCCATATCCGTCATGCTGCCTAATCCTGTGCCGGTGATAATTGCATCAGGTGTAGCGACATTAGCTTCTTGTAAAGCTTTCATACCCGTACTTATACCCATCTTTATTAGCCTGCTCATTCTACGGATGGCAACAGGATTGATGAAAGGACGATAGTCAGGTTCTACAACATATAATTTTCCGTTTTCACTTGATTGTATCTCCGATAAAAAGCGATCCTTTTCAAAACTATTTTGAGGAGAGATAGCTACTGCTGATTTTATATAGATAGGTTTCATCATGCCTTGCTAAAAATCAATGAAACATTATTGCCGCCAAATCCAAAAGAGTTGCTGATCACATGCTGTAGTGGTTTTGTAATAGCAGATGTAACAGGTTTAATAGTCAACTCTTCCATCTTGTTTTCAAAATTGAGGTTGGGGAAAATATGATTATTCTGCAGTGCCATAAGACTAAACAATGCTTCGACTGCACCGGCCGCAGCAAGAGTATGACCTGTAAAAGATTTGGTAGAACTAAATGGTACCGCATCGCCAAACAATTGTTCTATAGCTTTCCCTTCTGCAACATCGTTGTTGTGCGTAGCTGTGCCGTGAGCATTTATGTAGCTGATATCTCTAGCTTGTAAGTTTGCATTAGCAAGTACTTGAGTCATGGTACGTAATGCGCCTACACCATCTGGAGACGGGGCAGTAGGATGATAAGCATCATTACTATTATTATACCCACTTAGCTTTGCCAAGATTGTTGCACCACGGGCTTGCGCATCTTTTTCTTTTTCTAGCATGATGAACGCTGCACCTTCTCCAAGATTTAATCCGTTTCGGTTTTGATCAAAGGGCTTACAAACTTCTTTATCTACATTCTTCAACGAAAGGAAACCATTGACTGTGTAGCGACTCATAGCATCGCAACCACCACAAATAGCTTTGTCTACCAATCCTTGTGCGATCATTCTAGCACCCACTATAATGGCGTTGGAAGAGGATGAACATGCTGTGCTGATAGTGGCTGTAAATGGATCTAAATCAAAGTAGTCTGTCACGTTTTTGGTGCTTTCTGCACAGTCGAGCGTATCTATATATTTTACAAAATCACCATTCTTTTCTTCAGAGATAAATTGCATATACATATCCTCTACGCTACACATTCCTCCAACAGTATTAGCATTAATGAAGGCAAAATTTTCGTTCCTGAGTTTTTCAACATCTACCTGATCCAATAGCTCTTTCATAGCAGTTATTGCTAATAACGTGGTACGTGTGTATGGTTTTGCTGAAAGAGAAATACCTAACGCATCCGCCAACATTTCATTAGATAAACGAACCTCGCCTATCCACAGATCATTATGTATGGTCTGGAGATATTGTGGGCGTTGTAGTCCATGACGACCTTCAAGCAAGGCACTCAAATTGTCGTTGTAACCTACTCCTAATGCAGAAACGATACCGGCAGCTGTAATAACAATCTGATCTGCCATGAAAATTAATTTATGCTTTCTTATGCTCTTGGATATATTCCGCCATTGACTGTACCGATGACAATACTTTCCGTCCTTCGCGAGCATCCTCGATCTTGATGCCGTAGTTGCGCTCCAGCAACACCATTAACTCCAAAGAATCGATGCTGTCAAGTCCTAGTCCTTCCCCGAACAAAGGAGCATTGTCGTCAATATCTTCAGGCTTCATTCCTTGAAGGTTTAAGGAATCAATAATTTGTTGCTTAAGGGTTTGTTTCAAATCTTCCATGAATGCTAAATATGGCGCAAAAGTAATTATCTGTAGGCATTTCTCCCTATCTTGCAGGGCAATTTTTTCAAATCTAATTTCAGTTTTTGCCCGCAATGCTAAGAATAGGAGTTTTTGGTGCAGGACATCTTGGTAAAATACACATACAGCAGTGGAAAGAAATACCACAGGTAGAGATTGTAGGTTTTTATGACCCCGATGATACGAATGCTGCGCTTGCAATAGCACAGTATCAGGTGTCCCGCTATCTAGATATAGAGGCCTTGCTAAGTGCTGTTGATGTTATAGACATTGTGTCACCCACTACTACACATTTTGAAATTGCAAAAATCTGCTTGCTAAATGGTAAACATCTGTTCGTAGAGAAACCACTGGCAAACACCTTGGAAGAGGGTAGGGAATTAGTGAAGTTAATAAATGAAGCCAATGTAAAATGTCAGGTGGGTCATGTGGAACGCTACAATCCCGCATTTTTAGCCTTGGCAGACCAGCAGTTGCAACCCATGTTCATAGAAGCCCATAGGTTAGCACAGTTTAATCCACGGGGTACAGATGTAGCGGTGATACTTGATTTAATGATCCACGACATAGATATTGTGCTGCATCTAGTGAAGTCGAATGTGCGTAGGATTTCTGCAAGTGGTGTATCAGTAATGAGCGAAACGGCAGACATCGCTAATGCCAGAATTGAATTTGATAACGGGTGCGTGGCAAATCTTACATCTAGTAGAATTTCGCTAAAGAAAATGCGCAAAATGCGATTGTTTCAACGAGATGCTTACATAGGAATTGATTTTTTAGAGAAGAAAACAGAAGTCATTCGCATGAAGGAACCTGACACTACACCATTAGGTAAAATGGATTTTGCACTAGATACGGCAAATGGTGAAAAGAAAATAATTTCTGTACAAATGCCGGATGTTGCCAATAGCAATGCTATTCGATCTGAGTTAGCAGAATTTGCAGATGCAGTGTTAAAAAATAAAAAAGTAAGAGTGAGTGCACATGATGGTTTGCAGGCAATGGAAATAGCGCATCAAATCATTCAAAAGATGAGCATTCACAAAGAAGCACATCTCGCTTAGTAAAACATAATTTTCTATTTAGTCTGTACGTTTAATAATAATGATAAGATTTTTTCACCTAGCTGGCATATTAAGTTTATTGGTTTTTGGAATGGGTTGCAACATCATCAACCCTGTAGAAAAAACACCCACTTACATTCATATAGATTCGTTCCAGTTTGTAGCTGATCCGGCTATGGGAACTGCTTCACAAAAAATAACCAACGTGCGTGTGAATTTTGACAACCAGACCATTGGTATTTTCGATTTACCTGCCAATGTGCCTATCTTGATGGATAAACCGGGAATGTTGTCACTAACGCCGGGAGTAACCTATAGCGGATTGAATGATATACAAGTGAGTTATCCTTTTTTTCGAACAGATACAATGACATTAAATCCTACTCAAGGCCAATCTATAACTGTGGCACCCAAAACAATGTATTACGATGCATCTTCTTTTAGCAATAATCTTCAGGAGACTTTTGATGGAAGCAATTCGTTCGTAAATATGTCTGGTGATACAAATATTGTGATCGAAACTGTTGATGTGTTTGAAGGTACCGGTAGTGGTAAATTGTTTTTGGATGACGGAGATGTGGTAGAGATCATAATGAACGAATCTTTCGATGCCCCACAGGAAGCATTCATTGAGTTGAATTACAAGTGTAACATTCCTTTTTACGTAGGATTGCAATCAGAAAACGGAGGAGAATTTTATGGACAGTATCTCTATGGCTATAAGCCAATAAACACTTGGAATAAAGTGTACATCGCTCTTAATGAATTTATTGGTTCCTATCCTAATAGAGCTTACCGACTTATCATTAAAGCCACTCCTGAAAATAGTAATGGAGGTTATGTGCTTTTAGATAACATCAAAATTCTTAGCCGCAATTAGTAATGAGCCGTCGTCTGTCTCCCATTAAAGCAAATGCAATAAAATGGATGGCTGCACTTGACTATTGTGCGGCCACATTTGCATGGTTTCTGTTTTGGATGTACAGGCAGAAGCTTCTCGGCAAGGCCGATATGGAGACTGTTTGGGAACTACTTTATTTCAAGGATTTGATAGTGAGCTTTCTTGTTATTCCATTGGGATGGTTATTTCTATATTTATTATCAGGTACTTATTTTGATCTATACCGAAAATCACGCCTTAATGAAATCAATCGCACACTCATTTCCTGTATCATTGGGAGTATCGTTATCGCATTGATTGTATTTGCAAATGATAAAGATGACTATTCCTATTTTATAAAGACTACTGGTCGTTACATGCTGGTGCATACGGTATGTACATTAATAGTCCGTTGGTTTATACTTACGATCGTAAAACGCAATATCAAACAAGGGAAAGTAGGTTTCAATACATTAGTCATTGGGGGAAATGATAAAGCTAT
>CBFGYQ010000022.1:0-13270 GCA_965652995.1 uncultured bacterium | reverse complement strand
TTATGGGGATGAAATGGATGATCATTATTCTCTCATAGAAAAGCTTGATGACAACAGATACTTACAGAACATGAAATCCTTCGGTTATGGAGAAACAGACAATCATCGCAAAATGCTAGAATTTATTCAAGCGGAACCATTTGCAGTTCATATCATGGGGCATTCATGTGGTTTATCTGATAGGGTGTTGCTTAATAGCATTTTCGAAAATGATAACTGTAAGGAAATAATTATCCATTATTATCTAGGTGCTTTTGATGACCAAGATGATTATACAAATCTTTATCAGAATATTTCTAGACACTTTAACAAGAAGCACATGCAAAGAGAAAAAGTTAGATACAAAGACCCCCAATATAGGCTTGAATAAATCCCACGCTGTTCGACATGTCGAACTACAGATAAATCGGATTTGAAATCCGCTAACATCACAACTTCGAGATGCGCTACGCTAACATCTCGAAGAGCAACCTAGCTAAATCCACGCTGTTCGACATGTTCCGAAGGGCATGTCGAACTACAGATAAAGCGGATTTGAAATCCGCCAACATCAAAACTTCGAGATGCGCTACGCTAACATTTCGAAGAGCATCTATGAATTGCTCAGTAGAAAAACGAACGTACAAGAGTGCGACGCAACGATGTTTAATAGTAGCAATCTTGCTAAGTACAAAACTATTCTCAACCACTTCACGTTATAAGCAGTTACATTGTTTTTTACCTTTAGTAAGCTAATTATTGTTTTATGAGACCTCTTTTTTACAAAATATTCATCCCTCTATTTTTACTCTTTTGTGTGTTAGGTTGGTTTTACCATGGCTGGATTCCTTTGGCTGTGATTGTTGCAATTTTACTGATTATTAGTTTTTTTAACATCACACAATCTAAGCATACCATTCTTCGCAACTTTCCTATTCTTGGGTATTTCAGGTATTTTTTTGAATTTATTTCTCCTGAACTGCAACAGTATTTTATTGAAAGAAATACAGATGGCAAACCTTTTTCCCGCCAGCAAAGAGTCATAGCTTATGAACGCAGTAAGAAAGTGGATGACACGACACCTTTTGGTACGCAATTAGAAATCAACACTAGTGATTATGAAGGTTTAAAACATTCCATTTATCCGGCGGAAGTGATGAAAGAATTACCGCGAATTATTGTAGGCGGCGCGCAATGCAAACAACCTTATTCTGCATCACGTTTCAATATTTCTGCTATGAGTTTCGGATCGTTAAGCGCAAATGCTGTGATGGCATTAAATCAAGGAGCAATGGCCGGCAAGTTTTACCACAATACTGGCGAAGGTGGGTTAACCGAATATCATCTGCAAGGTGGTGATGTAGTTTGGCAAATCGGAACAGGCTATTTTGGTTGTCGCACACGCGATGGCCATTTTGATGAAGAAAAGTTTAGCGAAAAAGCAAAAAAGCCGGAGGTGAAAATGATTGAATTAAAGATTTCTCAAGGAGCAAAGCCCGGGCATGGTGGCGTACTACCCGCGGCAAAAAATACAGGGCAAATAGCAAGAATAAGAGACATTGAGCCAAATACCGATGTAATCTCTCCGCCCGGTCATACCGTTTATCATGATGCTGCTTCATTTGTTCAATTCATTCAAAAATTGCGAGATTTAGCTGAGGGCAAACCTGTTGGTTTTAAACTTTGTATTGGCGACACTCATGAATTTGTTGCCTTGTGCGAGGAGATGAACAAGCAAACTATTTATCCTGATTTTATAACCGTGGATGGTGCGGAAGGCGGCACAGGTGCAGCTCCATTAGAATTTTCAGATGGTGTAGGTATGCCTTTGGAGCCTGCTTTAATATTCGTCAATCAAACATTACAACGATACAAAATCCGTGAAAAAATCCGATTGATCGCAAGCGGAAAAATCATCTCCGGAGTTTCGTTTTTACGATCATTGGCAATGGGTGCTGATATGTGCAACAGTGCACGAGGATTTATGTTTTCGTTGGGTTGCATTCAAGCTATACGCTGCAATACCAACAAGTGCCCTACCGGCGTGGCAACACAAGATAAAATGTTGATGAAAGGATTGGTGGTAAGTGATAAAAAAGATCGGGTAATGCAATTCCATCACAACACCTTACGTGCGGCTATGGAGCTACTGGCAGCTTGCGGCAAAAGAAGTTTTGATGAAGTAGATGCTTCTATGTTTATGCGCGGCGATGAGTTTATTAAACTGGCTGACCTTTACTTCCCTGATAATTTAGCCCATAGTTAAAAAATAAGGCATTAAAGTAAACAGTCAGCTTATTAAACTGCCGAGATAAAGTTAATAGAACGGTTGACTGAATGTCCTGAAAGAACTGCTACAGTATTATGAATAAGAACACTCAACTTTGATCCATTTTTGACCATTACCCCTTTTGTATATATACCATTCTCAATAATCTCCCAAAGTCTCTGGAAGCTGTTCTAGTGCTTGTTTTAGTTGAACATCGCTTGGTGCTATACCATGCCACTCATGCGTTCCTTCCATAAAATCAACCCCTTTACCCATCACAGTACTCATAACGATGCAGACAGGTTTCCCTTTGCCGGCGTGCGATTTTGCAGCATCTAGCGTATTGACTACCTCTTCCATATTATTGCCATCCATTTCTAGCACATACCAACCAAATGCAAGGAATTTTTCTTTGATAGAACCCAAGTCCAATACGATTTTTGTAGGGCCGTCTATTTGTTGTCCGTTATAATCTATCGTTGCAATTAGGTTATCTATTTTATGATGTGCTGCAAACATGATAGCTTCCCAATTCTGCCCTTCTTGCAATTCACCATCTCCATGCAATGAATAAACTATTCTGTCATCGCCATTCATTTTCTTAGCTAGTGCTGCACCACAAGCCACACTCATCCCTTGTCCCAAAGAACCAGATGCTATACGTACTCCGGGAAGATGCTCATGCGTAGCAGGATGTCCTTGTAAACGAGAATTTATTTTTCTGAAACTAGCTAATTCTTTATTAGGAAAATATCCGGAACGAGCCAACACACTGTAAAAAACAGGAGAAATATGTCCGTTGGAAAGAAAGAAAATGTCCTCTCCTTTTCCATCCATATCAAATTTGGGGTTGTGTTTGATGGTGTGGAAATAAAGAGCCACCAAAAAATCTGTGCATCCCAACGACCCTCCGGGGTGACCACTTTGGCATGCATGCACCATGCGAACAATATCTCTGCGAACCTGCGAAGCAGTATCCAATAAAGGTTGTAATTCCATTTGCTAAAAAACTGTTGCGCAAATTTAGTTGTTAACAAACATTTTTCGTTATAAAATCTGAAGGTGTCGTTATTCTCCGCTTATCTTGCGTGTGATGAAGGTAAGCACATCGTTCAGAATTTTTTTTATTGAAAACCTAATGCAGTGGCATAACGATGAAAACATGCGCACCCTACCTTGGAAAAAAGAAACCGATCCTTATAAAATTTGGCTTTCAGAGATCATCATGCAGCAAACCAGAGTAGAGCAAGGAACGCCATATTATGAAAAATTCATCGAAAATTATCCGACAATACACCATTTGGCGAAAGCAGCCGATGAGGATGTCTATCGATTGTGGCAAGGTCTGGGATACTACAACAGATGCAGAAATCTCTTGCACACTGCACGTTTTATTACGGACAATCTGAAGGGAAAATTTCCTAAAACTTTTGAAGAAGTACTACAACTGAAAGGAATTGGAAATTACACCGCTGCTGCAATCGTTTCATTTGCCTACAAATTACCCTATGCTGTTGTAGATGGCAATGTGCAACGTGTACTTGCTAGGTTTTTCGGTATTGAAATAGCAATTGACTCGACTGAAGGAAAAAAAATATTTCAAACACTTGCGCAAGAATTACTAGATATTACTGCACCTGCCGAATACAACCAAGCTATTATGGATTTTGGTGCAATTATTTGCAAGCCTGCACTCCCGTTATGTAGTGAATGTTTACTTCAACCAAAATGCTTTGCTTACAAAAAAGAGTTGACTTCAACACTACCACTCAAATCAAAAAAAATAAAACTCAAGACCCGATATTTCAACTATATTCTTTTCCATTTTAAAGATGAAATATGGATACAAAGACGCGAGCAAAAAGACATTTGGCATCATCTACATCAACCCTTTCTAATAGAAACAGACAAGCCAATATCTGAAAAAAAACTCGCTACCAAAACCTTCGGCGACAAGGCTAAACTTTATAAATTAAAGCATGAAGACAGCAGTAGCCAAAAACTCTCTCATCAAATAATAGAAGCACAATTTTTCACAATCAATCTATCCGAAAGAAAATTCCCTTTTAAAGATTCAGGCAATTGGGTTAAAATTCAGCGATTGAGCAAACTAGCATTCCCTAAGACAATCGTTTCATTTTTTGAAAAAAAAGGTTATTTTTAGATAACTAATGTTGTAATAAAATTTGCTAATTGAAAAATCGCTAAAACAATGAGAGGAGTTAATAGAGTAATGTTGATAGGCAATTTGGGTCGCGAACCGGATTTGCAATACCTTGAGGGAAATATTGCTGTTGCAAAATTTCCACTGGCTACTACAGAAACATTTAAAGACAAAAGCGGAAACTTAGTATCACAAACAGAATGGCATACGGTAGTGTTGTGGCGAGGCTTGGCAGAACTTGCACAAAAATATCTTCACAAAGGCAGTCTTGTATTTATTGAAGGCAGATTACGTACTCGCAATTGGGAAGACAAGGATAAGAACAAACGTTTTAGTACAGAAATAGTAGGGGATAATTTGGTGATGCTTGATAAGAGAAAAGATAATGGCGATTACTCATCTACTGATTCTCAACAAGATTCATCCAATTTTTCTTCAGATATGAATTATGACGCAGGTGGCGTTGGTGGTAATGATGTAAAAGACAACTTACCTTTCTAGTAAACTAGAGTTTATTTTTCAAAGGGAAGAAGATATTTTCTCTTCCCTTTTTATTTTTGATTACAACTTAACCTCTCTCATTTTGCTTCAAATAATAACCGGAAAAATTGTGTTAGCTGTAAATCTCTTACAAGCCGCTGTTCCTGTTTCTACTACTTCCCTATTATTAATTCTTGTCATTGTCCTGTTGCTTTTCACAGCAATTATTTCAGGTGCAGAAACTGCCTTTTTCTCTTTATCTTCTAAAGACATTGAATACCTTAAAACTCGTGACAAACCTAATACACGAAAAGTATTTGGCCTATTGGAACAACCTAAAATGCTGTTGGCTAACATACTAGTTGCTAATATGTTTATCAATATCTCTATCATTACTGCTTCCAGTTTTTTATTGGGACAACTTCTTACAATAGCCGTTCCTCAAACTTTACTCATAGTCATAAAAATATTGATCATTGCATTTTTATTAGTGCTGTTTGGTGGTGTATTACCCAAAGTGTATGCTACACAGAATAATATGCGCATGGTATTGTTTGCCGCACCTGTATTGAAACTCACAGGCGGTATATTCAGTCCGATAAGTAGAATGCTGGTATCATCGTCAAACTATATCGATGAAAGACTGAATTCGAATAAATCAGACGCTAATCTTTCCAATAAAGATTTTGAACAGGCAATAGAATTGACCATGGGGCACACTGCTACACAGGAAGAGATTAATATTTTTAAAGCTATTGTCAAATTCAGCAACATTACTGTAAGACAAATCATGCGCACCCGTTTGGATGTAAGCGGCATACCGTATGATTATACTTTCCAACAGGTACAGCAGTTTGCCGTCAAAGTAGGTTATTCACGCATTCCAGTTTACAAGAATAGTTTAGACACTATCGTTGGTATTGTCAACAGCAAAGATTTTTTATTGCATTCTGAAGACCTCAACTTCGATTGGCACTCATTAATTCGCCCCGCATACTATGTACACGAAAATAAGTTTATCGAAGATTTGCTTAAAGAGTTTCAGCAATCAAGAACACATTTTGCAGTTGTTGTAGATGAATTTGGAGGCACATCGGGTATTGTGACATTAGAAGACATCATGGAAGAGATAATAGGAGATATAAAAGATGAGTTTGACGAAGATGATCTGCAATACAAAAAAATAGATGAAAACACTTTTGTCTTTGAAGGGAAGACATTAATAAATGATGTGTGTCGGATAATGGGTGAACCTGTAGAAACATTTGGAAGCATACGCGGCGAAAGCGATTCTCTTGCAGGGCTGATCTTAGAAATTGCCGGAAAATTCCCTTCCCTCAACGAAACTATCAGCTACGAAAATTTTGATTTTCTTATTCTTGAAATAGAAAAAATGCGTATCAAACGAGTGAAAGTGCTTATAGACCGTGTAGAAAAAGATTAGTTACCTAAGTGTCTTAGCAATACCATTTCTTATCTGCAAATAAAGTAACGTCATACACAACAACACAGCAAACCATATATGAACACCAGGCAAGGTCGGTAACTGCAAATTGTATCGCGTTACTACCACTGAAACTACATACTGCACTATCAAAGCTAAAACTGATGCGACTAATATAGCAGCAAGCATCAATGGCAAAAATCTTCTCATCATAAACTTACGAAGGAAAGAAGGCGCGTAGCCTATTTGTATAAGTAATTCTAAAGCCTGTTGAGCTTGCGCTATCGTCAACTCAATAAACAAGACAAATACCAATGCGCTTATTCCCATTAGTAACAAGGCCAAAATCCCTGTAGCCATCACTACCACTTCCACTACAGAACGCAACTTGCTCCATCTTAAATTTTCCGAATTGGTGACGTAGTTGTTCTTTTCTAAGAATTCAATGAACGCCTTATCAGATGGGTCTGCAATTTTTAGGATCAATCTTGACGGTGCTGTAGTTACAGAATTACCGTATTTTCTGTTGGCAAAATCTATAAAAGATTGAGGTACTAATACAGACGCTATTCTGTCGGAAAAACCTCCTACTCGTGCGCTGTACGTTTCTCTATTAACAACAGTACCCAACACCAAATCAAACGAAAGCGATTGTATGGTTGCTTCTGAGAGCTGAGGCAGCCCTTGGCTTAATGCAAATCCATAATTGTATAAATTCAAAAATTCGCCAGATAAAATGATCGGAACATATCTTATCGATGAATCCCAAGCCCAACTCTCAGGTCGCTTATCAATGAATCTGTCAGGCACCGCTTCTAAAAAAATATCAGATGCAAAGCCCAATGTATTATTGAGTTGTATGTAAGCCGGAAATTTATTAGACGTAAGTACACCCACATCTTGCACACCACTTGCCTTTGAAACTTGCTGTATGTCTTTCTTTGAAAATGTAGTGAGTTGTGGTTTACCCATATTCTCGCTTGTCACTTTTTTACTTACGGTAATAAAGCTACTTCCAAGGCTGTCTTTATCATTTTTACCATAAAGTAATTCGCGAAAATTCCACCAGATAAGCACTGCCAACAACAGCAATGTAGTACCTACACAAAGCGTGATCCAAGCAAGCCACAATCTAGAACGATTGCTTTTGCGCAACAACAGATGTCTTAATATTTTCTGCTGTGTGGGCATTTACAAAAACAATCTTTTATGGTAATTAAAATAGTTATTCTTCTCCAAATCAGCCAATAACAAACCTGCATGATTTCTCTCTGCAAATTCTGTAATTAATGCCGCCGCTTTGTCAATATTCACATGATCCAGATGGCTAAAAGGTTCATCCATCAATAGCCAATCAAAAGGTTGTAATAAAGAACGAATTATAACGACTCGTTGTTGTTCCCCATAAGATAGGGTTTTACACAGACTATTTTTCTTTTCGGGAATACCGAGACGCTCCATCATATTCATCACCATATCGTCAGATACTGTATTCGTAAGACTTCTTTTTAATTCCAAATTTTCCCATGCAGTTAATTCAGGAAATAATCTCAAATCTTGAAATACAACGCTTACATAAGTAGCCCGAAGTTTAGATAGCTCTTCCGATTTTGTTTGATTAAGATTGTTCTCACCCCAAACCACATCGCCCTCATAGTCAGTTCTCAATCCGTAAAGAATGTGTATGAATGTAGTTTTTCCTGTACCGCTGGGAGCTTGCAGTGATACATGTTCTCCTTTTTGAAAAGATAATTTTTGCAACCAAATATCCGAACTGTTTTGCGTGATCTTTTCGCGAAGCGGTATTGGCAGAAGGTTTTGAAGCGTAAGTTGCAAATCTGAAAATCTATTTTGTAAGAACGAATCTCATACTTTTGGCACCCAATGTTCGGCCATTAGGCATTCTCACTTTTATCTTATCTACATACACCGTGTCGCCATGTTTGGTGCGGTTATCTCTAAAAATAAAATTCTTGAAAGGAATGGACAATGTATCGCCGGCGCAGTATTCAGATAGATAGTCCGTCATCACTACTAACTTACCATTTGCATCTTCATAAATATTTCGCTCGCCATATCCGAATGTAAACTCCGCAACGGGGTAGCTTATACCGGAACTATCTCTTGCAGTAATACCCTGCTTTATCAACGAATCAAAAACCATTTTTGAAACCAAACCACCGTTAAGATTAGAATGACCTAAGTAAGGCGTGATGATCTTAATGTCCTTCTCGTCTCCGGCAAGCGACATGAAAAATAATGTGCTTGTAAATAGCAAAGCAAACGCACCGGTTTTTATCAGCAGCTTTTTCATAGTCCTTAAAATTAAAGCATATTCAAACTCTCTTCCAACGTTTTTATTTTGGCTTGTGCATCAGCTTCTTTCTTTCGCTCATTGTTTATCACTTCTTCTTTAGCATTCTGCACAAATTTTTCGTTGGACAATTTCTTTTGTACACTTTGCAAAAACCCTTTCATATATTCCAATTCTTTCTTCAACTCTGCTTTTTGTTTTTCTGTATCTACACTTCCGCCTTCATGTACCAAGTATAGTTTATCCGTTCCTACAACAATCGCAATGCCGGGAATAGCAATAGTGATGAAATCAATTGCTTCTGCATTCACTTGTTTTGCAAGCAAACTCTTTATAGAATTGTAGTATTCTTTGTTATTTGATTCTACAGAAAGTTTGATCTTGTCCTTATTCTTTAATTGATTTTTATTTCTAGCATCACGAATGTTAGTGATCAATTCCTTCAAAAAAGCACCTTGACTAAGAACAGTTTCATTTGCTTCTATAGCTTTTGAAAATTGCATCACCATTAAGTCATCACCTTGTTTTCTTCCTTTTAGTTGATGATAAATTTCTTCGGTAATGAACGGCATAAATGGATGCAACAACTGCAACAATCTTTCATAAAACTCGATCGTCTTATCATAAACATTTTTTGCCAAAGGCGCATCTTGAGCGGGTTTTACCCATTCTAAATACCAAGAACAGAAATCATCCCATATCAATGAATAAATACTCTTTAACGCTTCACTCAAACTAAATCTATCAAACATTCCATTCAGTGATTGTAGTACTTCATTGATACGTTGCTCCATCCAATCCATCGCAAATTGCGCATCGCCCACTTCAGCAGTTTCGCTTGTGCGGGCTTCCCACATTTTTACCAGCTTCAGCGCATTCCACATTTTGTTGCTGAAGTTTCTGCCTTGTTCTAGAGCGGATTCATCATACAACAAATCATTACCCGCAGGTGAAGAGATCATCACACTAAAGCGTACCGCATCCGAACCAAACTGCTCTATCAGGCCCAACAAATCCGGCGAGTTTCCAAATTGCTTACTCATCTTCCTACCCTGCTTATCGCGCACAATTCCGGTGAAGTAAACCTTATCGAAAGGCTTTTTATCCAAGAACTCATAGCCCGCCATGATCATTCTCGCCACCCAAAAGAAAATAATTTCAGGTGCCGTAACGAGTGTGTTGGTAGGATAATAATAATTGAGTTGCGCGTTGTTGGCATCTTTATTCCATCCAAAAACCTCCATCGGAAACAACCACGAAGAAAACCAAGTGTCGAGCACATCTTCATCCTGTCTTAAAATTCTGGACTCGGGATTTTGGATTTTGGATTTTGCATACGCCTCTTCTTCACTCTCTGCCACATAAATATTTCCGTCTTCGTCATACCATGCCGGTATCCGTTGTCCCCACCAAAGCTGACGACTTACGCACCAATCTTTGATGTTTTCCATCCAATGACGATACAGATTCTTGAATTTGGAAGGATAGAATTTTATCTCTTCATCTATCACAGCTTCCAATGCAGGCTTTGCCATTTCATTCATCTTGCACCACCACTGCATACTGAGGCGCGGCTCTATCACTGCGTTCGTTCTTTCAGAAAACCCTACCTGATTCGTATAGTCTTCTGTCTTCACCAAATGACCTGCAACTTCTAAGTCCGAAACGATTTTCTTGCGCACTTCAAAACGATCTTCACCAATGTACATCTGTGCCGCTTCACTCATCGTACCATCATCATTGAGTGTATCTACAACAGGAAGTTTGTGTTTTAAACCCAGATTGTAGTCGTTAATATCATGTGCCGGAGTTACTTTCAACGCACCGGTACCAAACTCTATATCTATATAATCATCAAAAATGATGGGTATGCGACGATTGATAAGCGGTACAAAACAGAACTTTCCTTTCAGGTGCTGATAGCGTTCATCATCAGGATGCACACACACAGCCGTATCACCTAGAATTGTTTCCGGGCGTACAGTAGCTATGGTAATATATTCATCGCTGCCGTCAATTTTGTAACGAACGTAGTAGAGTTTCGAATTAGTTTGTTTATGAATTACTTCTTCATCGCTTAATGCTGTTTTCGCTTTCGGATCCCAGTTGATCATCTTCACACCACGATAGATCTTTCCTTTTTCATACAGTTCTACAAACACACGAATCACCGCAGCATAATAATCCTTATCCATCGTGAAGGCTGTCCGATCCCAATCAAGCGACAAACCCAATTTGCGAAACTGTTGCAGGATAATGCCTCCATATTTCTCCTTCCACTGCCAGGCATATTTCAAAAACTCATCGCGGCTCAGTTTGTTTTTATCTATTCCTTGTTCACGAAGCATGTTTACCACCTTCGCTTCGGTTGCGATAGAAGCATGATCGGTACCGGGTACCCAACAAGTATTGTAGCCTTGCATTTTAGCACGACGTACCAACACATCTTGCACCGTATTATTAAGCGCGTGACCCATGTGTAGCACACCTGTTACATTCGGCGGTGGTATCACAACAGTATAGGGCGGACGGTCATCCGGTTCTGATTTAAAATAACCTGCTGATTCCCAATGCTTGTACCATTTATCTTCTGCCTCGTTGTGCGAAAAATTTTTACTCAATGCTTCCATCTGTCGTTGTCGCGAAATATGTGATTTTTAAAGGAGAGCAAAGATAAGACATGTGGGAAGTTTTTTGTTGAGCCTAGCGATTCATATAGATTTTGTAAGGAATACATGTGCGCCAATCTGCTCATTTTGGGTGGATTGACGCATATTTTACGCGTATATTTACAAGTTGGTGGCTATTTTAAAGTGACACCCTACTAATGACAAAACTTCGACAAATATTTTTCTTACTTGCTTTGATATTTTGTTTGACAACATTTGCTCAATCAAACCAAACAAGTTTAAAATTTGACAGCACAAAAACAACAGTTCAGTTTAAGCAAAAGGACACAACATATTGGGTTGACAATTTGAGACAACTTAGAGACGCACTTTATAAAAATGACAAAAAGCTAAAGAGTTTTTAGACTTTCCATTCCAAAACGAAGGAAATGAAATTTGGTATTTAGCATATTCAGACAATGAAAAAGCGACAGACAAATTAAACGAAATTGTTAAGCCGTTTACAGAAAAAGATTTTGACAAATACTTTGATAAAATTTTTACAAAGCAGTTAGTAAAATGTTTTTTAAAAATCAAGACTGACGATTTATACAAAAAAGGAAAAAGTGAAAGCCCGGAAATCAAAGACAGTTCAACAACTTACAAACTTTATGTAACTTTTGACAAAACAAACAAGACAGTAGAACTGAACCTTGCAACAAAAACGCCTTACAAAATTTCAGACGCGGAATACGAAGCAGGAGAATCAAATTTTATTTATCAGTTTGTGATTTTAAAAAATGGACACATTAAACTGAAAGGGATTTTAATTGCAGGTTAGACAAAACAGCCACCAACATGGGGGTTGCTGCTATGGCGGGGCGAAGGAATAAACATCAGCTAAGTACAAGCATCAGCATTAGTTCCGACTTGACGAATAAATCCAGGCTTTTAGTTCTTATCTTCAGCAATAAAATGTAACCGGGCAGCGGTTCCATGCGTGACGTTCAATGAATACCGCCACATCAGCAAACCCTGTTCGTTATAGGGCATTTTAAGACGGACTGCAAACGATAATATGGTAACACGACAAATAAACTTTAAAAGTTGGCTGACAATTGGGATCTTGTTCCTGTTTGGGGTCGGACTTTACATTTTATTTGCTCCACTAATCATTTTGGCTCTTCCGTTTATTATCTGGTCGTATTTTGACAATATTGCCTTCAACAAAAAATACAAAACATACTTGCATACAATTAACGGGACAAATTTCTTTTGCTACAACAACAGGACAAACAGCAAGGACTTTATTGAAAAAAATATCTTACCGACACTTTCACCTGACATCAAAGTAATCTACCTGGACGGCAAGACACCAAAATCGGACTACGACCAAAGTTTTATTTCAAAAGTGCTTTACAGCATTAAAGACAGAAAAGGCTTTCCATATCTGCTTAAAATCACTGATGGACAACTCATCGACAAATCAATAAACAATGATTTTTATAACACAATTAACCAAAACAAAGACATTGGACAATTGAGCAAAAAAATTCTTTCATTCTATCAAACGAATTGATAAAAACAACAGAGAATAAAAAGCCCTATAACACAGGTAACCGTTGCACAACTAGCCACCCAAAAACAAACCCTTAAAAACAGACCTTCACAATCGCATTTGCAGCCTCGTTATCGAAGGCTATTTTTATCAAGTGACGAAGTTGGTGAAAATTACATATCCGCATTTTACTTCTTATTTTTAGTTTTGAGCGAGTCTCCTACAAGGGACTCGCCCACATAAACACGAGTCCTCTTTGAGAGACTCGTGTGGAACAACAAAAATCTCTAAATCTCTTTAATTTTAGAAAAGAGTTCTTCAATGTCACTTTGGAAGAGGTTGAAATAAAATTAAAGAACTTGGATTTTCTGCTGAATTTACTTCTGAACCTGAAGCAATGGAATATAAAGAAACCTTAGCGATCAAAAGCAAGTTAGAAATTGAAATTGAAGA
>CBFGYQ010000021.1:0-13330 GCA_965652995.1 uncultured bacterium | reverse complement strand
AAAAGATTTGCTTGAGTGGAACTATGCAGAATGGAAGGCTTATCAAAGAATAAAATAGCAAACGAGACCGGGGAAGATCTCGTTTGCTTATTAAAAATGATTTAGCTTTTTAGAAGGGAAGTCCATCATCCTGCTGTGCGGCTGCGCCAAATGTTTCCAAAGCTGTTGTTTTTGTTTTATCTAATGCTATAAAATTGGTAGCACGTACTTCTGTAATATATTTTTTCACGCCTTGGGTATCGGTATAGCTGCGATTTACAAGCTTGCCTTGCAACAATAGAAAGCTGCCTTTTGTCAGTTGCTTTCCGGCTCTATCTGCAAGAGCTTCCCAAAGCATGATGTTGTGCCATTGTGTTTCGTCTCTCCACTCTCCATTTGCTGCTTTATAGCTTTCTGTTGTAGCCAAACGCAGTTTTGTCATTTTTGTTCCGCTTTCCAAAGTTTTCGTTTCTGGGTCTGCTCCTAAATGCCCGATTAGCTGTACGCTGTTTCTTAGATTACTCATTGTTATTGATTTTTTAAGTTTGAAAATTTTGTTTTTTGGAATTCCTGATGCAAAGATGAAACGAGTGACAAGCCTTTGTCGGTTTATAAGTATTTACTTTCGGATGTAAATGTTTGTAGTCGTTTGTTGTCGGTTAACTTTTAGTATTTTTAGGAATGGAGCAAGCAGAAAAATCATGTCTCAATTGTGAGAAACCAATCAAAGGACGCACTGATAAAAAGTTTTGCAATGATTATTGTAGAAATAACTATAACAACCGGCAAAAAAATGACGATGTGAACCTTGTAAGAAATATCAATAATCTGCTGAAGAAGAATAGAAAAATATTAGCTGATCTCGTGCCTGAAGAGGAAGATATGAAGAAGATACCTCGCCAAAAATTAGCAGATGCAGGATTCAATTTTAAATACCAAACACATTTATATAAAAATCAAAAAGAACAAACCTATCATTTCATTTATGATTATGGTTATTTGTCTTTAGAAAATGATTGGGTACTGATAGTGAAAAGGAGATAATTTTGCTAGTGCAATAAAATGGGCTGCTTCGCATTGAAGCAGCCCATTTATATTATTGTCAATTTATGACCTTAGTCTTTATTTACTTTAATTGTTTCACTGTGCATATCATCAGTATATCTCACAAAGTATATTCCTGATGCTAAGTGATTCAAATTAAGTGTTGTCTTAAGGTCTGTCACATTCATTCTATTGATCAATTTTCCAGCCATATCAGTAACTACAATCACCGCATTGTTGGCTATGACACCTTTTACTTCAACAGTAAGTGTGCTACCGACAGTTAAAGGATTAGGATAGGCTATTACCGCAAATACACCTTTATCAGCTACTGTCGCGTTTACTACTTTGCTGTAAGCATACGCTCTATTCAGATCATACATTTTCAATCTGTAGTAGTTGATTCCTGTAACAGGATTTTCATCCCAATAGCTGTAAGAACCTGCTTCACCTTTAGCTTTTACTGTGTTGATATATTCAAAACGAACCCCATCAACACTTCTTTCCAATTCGTACTTATCTGCATCTTTTTCGTTAGAGCTAGTCCAATCTATACGGTTGCGTTTGCCAACGTTTGTAGCAGATATGTCGCGTAGTACGATTTCGAGAGGATTGACACTTCCTGTATGGATGTAGAAGGTGCTGAACGAAGTAACATTGATGGTGATCTCCCACCAGTTATTCGTAGCATTCCAGTTTACAGATATAGGAGTAATGAGTTCAGCAGGTTGAGTGAAGGCAGTACCGCTGTATTTAGTTACTCTGATATTAGGAATGTTAGGATCACTATTGCTACCAGTTGTAGGCATAGCAGGGAATGAACCTGGAGCAGTATTGTAATCTGTAAATTCGGATTGTAAAGCATAAAGCACTAAAGTTGCTGCACCGTTATTAGTTGGACTAATATCGTAGTGGCGTTGCAAATACTTTTGCCCATTAGCTGTTTGTACTGTAGCATCTACAACAACTGATGCTGTAACACTTCCCAATACATTACCACCACTTGCATCAGTAATAGTTGCAATAGGCGCACAATTTAGAACATCATAATATGTACTGCTTGTTCCATCTCCTTGAGTAGAAGTAGATGAACTACCTGTACTTGCTAGAGAGCTGCCCATAGCATTTACAGTAATAGCCACAACATTTGATGTGTCGCCATCGCAAGTTGTACCTGATGTAACCACTCTACGATACCATGTATTAACAGTTAAAGGAGCCGGAGCGTAACCACTCGTATTATTTGTACCACTTGCAGCAGTAAATCCTGCAGTAGCACTTGTTGTGCTACTCTCCCATGTGTAAGTGTAGTTAGAGCCATCTCCGCCTGTTGGTGTTGTACCAGTGAACACAGCAGGTGTAGAACCTGAACAGATAGTTTGATTTGCTGCAATTGTATTGTTTGCTACTGGCATACCTACTGTTATTTCAACAACATTAGAAGAGTCTGGCGTACATCCGCCACCTGAAGAAGCAACTCTCTTATACCATGTAGTTTGAGTTAATGCACCAGGAACATAAACAGAACTCGTATTAGCACCGGCTGCAGCTGTAAACCCTGTTGTAGCATCAGTGGTACTTGACATCCACAAGAATGAAGCGCTATCTACCTGTACTTGATCTACGTAAATCTGATTACCCCAACCGGAAGAAAACTCAAACCTTACTTTAGTAGTACCTGTTGGTAATGACAACTTCTTAGTGGTCCATTGTGTCGCAGATGGCACAAACCCACTCGCAGTTGCAGCAGCAGTAACGATACCATCACCCACTGTATCTACAACTAAGCTATTGTTCATGTATTGTTTCAACAACACCAATCCTGAGCCTGCATCTGCATATACTCGCAACGTATCTACGTATCCATAAGGTCCAAAGCCATCTTCGTAATTATTACTTGCAACATCAAAACTTAGAGAACCTCCAGCATTTGATGCTGTGAATGTATTACTCTCTGCAATCGCTACTCCAGCGGAAACACCATAGTTATTCCCTCTGAATGAACCATTACCACCAGTTCTTCCATAACTATTCACATTGCCTCCTGTAAGAAGATTTCCTCCGTTTTGTACCAATGTCCAGTTATACGGGGTCAATGATGTTGAGGTAACAGCACTTGTACTCGTAAGTCCAGTAAAGTCTTGATACAACGAATTTAAACTACCCGTAAGCGGCGCAGATGTAGAACCTGAACAAATAGCTTGCGCTGCAGCAATCACGTTTCCTGTAACCGGTACACCTACTGTGATTTCGACCACATTAGACGAATCCGGCGTACATCCGCCACCTGAAGAAGCAACTCTCTTATACCATGTAGTTTGAGTTAATGCACCAGGAACATAAACAGAACTCGTATTAGCACCGGCTGCAGCTGTAAACCCTGTTGTAGCATCAGTGGTACTTGACATCCACAAGAATGAAGCGCTATCTACCTGTACTTGATCTACGTAAATCTGATTACCCCAACCGGAAGAAAACTCAAACCTTACTTTAGTAGTACCTGTTGGTAATGACAACTTCTTAGTGGTCCATTGTGTCGCAGATGGCACAAACCCACTCGCAGTTGCAGCAGCAGTAACGATACCATCACCCACTGTATCTACAACTAAGCTATTGTTCATGTATTGTTTCAACAACACCAATCCTGAGCCTGCATCTGCATATACTCGCAACGTATCTACGTATCCATAAGGTCCAAAGCCATCTTCGTAATTATTACTTGCAACATCAAAACTTAGAGAACCTCCAGCATTTGATGCTGTGAATGTATTACTCTCTGCAATCGCTACTCCAGCGGAAACACCATAGTTATTCCCTCTGAATGAACCATTACCACCAGTTCTTCCATAACTATTCACATTGCCTCCTGTAAGAAGATTTCCTCCGTTTTGTACCAATGTCCAGTTATACGGGGTCAATGATGTTGAGGTAACAGCACTTGTACTCGTAAGTCCAGTAAAGTCTTGATACAACGAATTTAAACTACCCGTAAGCGGCGCAGATGTAGAACCTGAACAAATAGCTTGCGCTGCAGCAATCACGTTTCCTGTAACCGGTACACCTACTGTGATTTCTATCGAACCAGAAGTATCAGTACAACTTCCTGAAACTACATATCTGCGATACCAAGTGTTTTGCGTTAATGCTCCCGGTGTATAGCCGCTTGTATTATTTGTTCCCGTTGCATCTGCAAAACCTGCTGTAGCACTGGTTGTGCTGCTCTGCCACATATATGCATAATTAGTACCATCACCACCTGTAGGGGTAGAGCCTGTCAATGCAGCGGGCGTAGAGCCTGAACAAACAGTTTGAGAAGCACTGATGGTGTTGCCTAATATTGAAGGGTTAATAGTAACGTTTGTTGCAGTACTAGTTGTAGTACCGCAAATTGCGCCACCTATTACTTCAACAGTATAACTTCCGGCATCTATAGGATCAACGTTTGCAATTAGTAATGTAGCTGAGGTAGCACCGGAAATATCACCACCATCTACGAGCATTGTACTGCCATTATACCACTGGTAACCCGTTGCATTATCGGCTACGACATTCAAGCTCAAAATACTTCCTTCGCAGAAAGAGATAGTTGTAGGTGGTTGTGTTGTTATAGATACTGGTTGTACCACATTTACAGTAACTGTATCGCTATTGATACATCCGAAATTATTTGTTACAGTCACTGCATAGACTGTAGTATCTGTAGGTTTCGCATAGACTGTATCTGTATTAGCCCCTGCATAGGCAGATATTGCGGCATCGTCATTGAACAAACCACCAATAGGAGACCATGTATAAACTGGTAATTGGTCTCCAATCACAGTTACATTATCTATTGCCCAATACCAATCGTAATCTCCCCAATATTGAAACCTAACGTATACAGTTGATTGATTATCATAGATAGTCGGCAAAACAATAGTACTATCCGCAAAAGCATTTGAAGATCCAAGACTTACCGAAGACCCTGTGTAACTATATAACGTATCCCATGTTGTCGCATCTAAAGAAGCCTCAACAGTAATATATGTACTAGCAAGTGCTCTTAAATAATGATGGTAATTTAATGTTGCATTTTGATAACCTAGAGTGCTAAATACAGGTGACTGTAATATTGTACTAGTTATGCCTCCTGATCCATGATCATCACTATTTGTCAAATAAAATTGGGTATTGTCATTACTATGGAATGTTACAGGTGTCGAACCATATACATAACCGTCAGGGCGTAGTATCCAAGCAGCATTAGCAGGAGTACCACCTGTTGAGTTGTTAATAGTAGTCCAGCTATTTGTTGTACCGTTGAAATCTTCGCTGAAAATAACTGAATTGGCCGTAACACCACCAACTACAGAAAGTGTATCAGCCATACCTGAACTACAAATTTCGGAAGGAGAGGGTGTGATTGTTACGATAGAAGGCTGTGGATTTACAACGAGAGCAGCACTTATAGAAGTGTCTTTGCAACCTGTACCGCCATCAGTTACCACCACATCGTAATTACCGGTTGCTGATGCGCTGTAGGTTGCAGCATTACTAGCTGAAATGTCCGTCCCATTCATTCTCCAAACATAAATAGGAGCAGATGCATTATCTGTTGCAGTGAATAATTGTGTAGCTGGAGCACATATTGGACTTGTTGTTGCAGGACTAATAGAAACAATAGGATCAGTATGTACAAAAACTGTCTCTACACTTGAATAACCAGTAACAGATGAACATGTAACTGCTAATCTATAATACATTGTATCCGTGATTGTTCCTGTGCTTGCATTTAAAGGATTTGTTTCTGTGCCAAGAGCACTAAATACAGTTCCGTCAGTAGAAACTTCCCATTGATAACTAGCACCAACTCCTTCAGAATATCCAGATGTACTTAATGTAGTACTTCCTTCAACACAAAAGTTGGTAACCGCAGCAGTTGCAGTACCACCATTAGAGCCGGAACAAGATACAAGCGTAAATTCATCAGCACCCATATCTGTTGCTGTACCTAAGGGGCGAGTTTGTCCATCAATATCAGTTGTAATACCAGCTATAGAAGTCGCTGTACCCATATTATCCAAACCTATGTTAGCTGAAGCATTTTGCAAATGCAAATCAATCGCTGAAAAGAATAGCGGTTGTACCCCTATTGAGTTTAGATTTTGACCTACAAAAGCTGCTTGTAAATCTGCGAGTGTATCCTGTACAGCAGCACTAAAGTAAGCTACATTTGACCCAGCACTGAAGTAGTCATTATAATTCAAACTGCTATAAACGTTTGCATTATTTGCAGCAGTTACACCACTGTATATTGCATATCGATTACCAACAGTTTGTTCATTAGAGAAAATGTTATTTTGAATATCTATCGAAGCTGTTGTTGTCGAGACGCCGCTTCCGATTGTTATTGCTGCCGATATACCGGTAGCAGCAGTTTGATCTGAATTTAGATAAATGCTATTATGATAGATATTATACCCACCACCATTAGCACTATAAATACCATGTCCATTTCTAGCAACTGTAGAATTACCGTATGCTGCTATATCACTAATAAAATTATTTGCCACTAGGATATTAGCAGTAGCCAAAGATGAATTCAAATAAATACCCAAAGCAGCATATCCATTAGTATTATTATTTTTTATGTTGGTTATTCTATTTCTTGTTACATTAATGCCACCGGTAGCACCAGTAATCATAATACCTGACTCTAAGTTCACAGTTGTGTTACCTGTTGAAGTAAAATTGGAAATATAATTACTATCTACTACTATATTTGAAGCAGCTACAGCCGAAGCAATATATACTCCTTGGGGATTGTATGTACTTGTACCAGTATAACCTAAATCAGAAATAGTATTTCCTCTTATAACTGTATTAACTGTATTTGCGGCTAAATTAATTCCTTTATCAACTTCAGCACTTGTAGGATCGAAGTTTCCAAAAATATTATTAGTTACTATTCCTCCATCTATCCCTGCTAAATACAATCCGGTAAATCGAATCGCATTACCTCCGGAAGTATTAAGACTGTTTTCTGTAATGAGAATTCCTGACCCATTACCAACTGCTGTTGCTGCATTAATAAACAAACCGTTGTATGCTTTTTGGATACTGTTGTTTTGGATGGTAATGTTATTAAAATAACCTCCTGTATTACTTGCTGCATTATCTGCCATTACTATAGCATTACTCGTATTAATACCATTGATAATCGTGCTATTCTTTATTTGAACATCAACAGTTGGGATTATACCTAGTGATGCTATATATATTGTAGTCGGTGTTGTTGTGTTACTATTAGTAATGGTTAAATCTCTTGTAGTACCATTTACTGCGTTAGAGCCATCAATGACTATATTACTACTTTGTATTCTAATAAATGGCCCACTCGCTACACTACCAGTTACAGTTGGGGCAACTCCTACACTTGGTTTAAGGGTAACAGTATTAGTAGCACTTACACCAGCTATATTTTGATTGAACACAATTGAACCTGTTTCGGTATAAGACGCATCATCCAACGAAAAGATGACAGGACAGGAAACACCCACACTATTCAATCTAGCAACTGCATTTGCAATATTATCAAATGGGAAAGGTTGTGCAGCACCAATATTGTATATACCACACAATGGAGATTGAACATCTATAGAACCTGATAATGTATCATTTGTTACAACTGCATCACCTGGTAATTCTGCTATCGCTTTAATAGTGTAAGTACCGTTTATTGGTATGGTAGCAGAAGAAAAAGAAACTGTAGAGCTAGCAAAAGGAGCTAATGATGCAATAGTACTTGTTACATTGTAGATGATATTGTTTGTAGCATCTACTATTTGATAACGGACAGGTACATTCGTTTGTATCGCTGAACCGTTATTAACAAAAGTTGCTTGCGGTGCAAAAGACTGTCCGGAGGCAATAGTAGCACCATTTATTGGATCTACAAGAACAGTTGCAGCAATCTCATTTGCCGGCAACGGAATACCATCAAATTCATCAGCACCTATATCCGGAGCAGTACCTCCGCCATTGATAGAACCCGCTGGTCCGGGACGTGTTTGCCCATCTATATCTGTTGTGAGGGTAGTAATTGCTCCTCCTGATTCCAAAGCACTAGCAACAGAAGTTGACAAATGTAAATCTGTGCTTGAAACAAAAGATGGATTTACATTTACACTTGCTGCGTCTTTTGAGGTGGCTGTTTGCCAATCTGATAAAGAAATCCTTGCTGCTGAGCTGTAATAACCAACTCTTCCTCCCGGCGCATAGTAGTTGTTATTATTTACAGTTGCAGCAGATATTACACTTGTAGCACCTGTGTAAAAAGCATAAGCGGCAGTACTTGAATGATTATTTACTAGAATGTTATTTTGAAATTCAGCAAATGTTACAGAAGAGGTACTCGCATTAACACAAAATGAAGAATAGGTAGCATTTGTTGTCAATTGATCGTTCATCAATATCGTGTTATGGTTGAATATCACATTTGTTGCGCCACCTGTAAAGTAGACACCTGTAGGGATAAATGTACTTGTAGCACTTGATTGATAAATATCCATTTTACAGTCTCTAATGAAATTATTTGTAATAGTAATTCCACTGTTGTTTGTACCGCTTGTTACATATATCCCATGTGCTCCATAACCATTAACGCTAGGTTGATTAATATCATGAATATTATTTTTATTTACAACACAACCGGCATTTGTAGCTGCTAGCTCAATTCCTGCAATAGTAGCAGAATATCCGGAGGTGCCGTAATCTCCTACGCTAATATCATTCCCTTCAATAATAGCTGATGAAGCACCGGCTGTTGAGCTAGTATTACTACAGTAAATGCCCCGAAAACCAATATTATCTGTAGATGTAGCACTGCCTATAGTATTGTTTCTTATTACAACACCCGTATTTGGGTAGGTTGAACTGCCACCATTTGCGTAAACACCGTGATACACACGTTTTATTTCGTTGTTTTCAATCAATGTGTTCAAACTGCTATATGCACCGGTAGTCATACTGGTAGTAGAGTAATTAGACATATTGATACCATAACTAACTGTAGTAGATGTCGCACTACTTCTACTTCCAATAATGATACAGTTTTTCACAGTATTGTTATCTGCACCGTTCACACCCGTTGTGCTGCTTGAAGACAAACGCACACAAGTAACACCTGTAGCAGTAGAAGTGGCTGCTTGAATGGTAAGATTACGAGTACCTACTGTCGCTGGATCATCACCATCTATAGTTACATTATCTGCACCATTTAATTCAATGATACCTCTGTTGCCAGTAGGTGTTGCTGCTGAATTGATGGTAAAGTTACCACCGTCAGGACGCAGTAATACTGAAGTGTATACAGCAGATCCAGTTCCACTACCAACCAAAGCAGTTGGTGCAGCAGGCTCAGTTATATTTGCTGTAATGTCAACTGTAATTACACCTTGATAGGTGCCTGCATTAATTGCAGCGAATGCATCACTAACTGTTGGATAAAACGTTGGAGTTGTAGTTCCAGCGGTGGCAGTTACCCTCACTTGAGCATAACTAGTTTCGCTGATACCAACCGCCAACATGCATAAGAACAGCATTCGTAGTGTTCTTGAGAATAGCTTTAAGTTCATAATATTTGGGGTATTTGATTTTGAATTTTCGCTTACTCTTTAAAGGATTTTCGGCTCTCTCCTATAGTTATCAAGTCAATGAGAAGAGAATGATTAACTGCTACCAAATAGATGAGATAATAAGGGAATAAACATAGGTTTTCGTTTTAATTTTCGTAAGGGAAAGGCAAAGTATTACTCGGTTTTCATATTTCATAATAATTTGAAAAAAATATTTCTTCTTTGTTATTTGATCGTTAATGACTCATTTTTTAAAGTAAAAATTATGTTTTATGGCAAATATTTTTTTCTTAGTTCCATAAAAAAAGCCCCGCAATGCGGAGCTTAGTAAACTAGCTATTTATCTTTTATGCTAAAGTGATTTTATCATCTAGGTAAACGTCTTGAATAGTATTCAACAACTCAACACCCACTTTCATTTCTTTTTGAAAAGCCTTGCGACCACTTATCAAACCCATACCACCGGCACGCTTGTTTACAACAGCAGTCATTACAGCTTCAGCCAAGTCAGATGCTCCTTTAGATTCACCACCGGAATTGATCAAACCGACACGACCCATATAACAATTAGCAACTTGATAACGACAAAGATCAATTGGGTGATCTGTAGTTAGTTCATCATAAACTTTTTTATGTGTCTTACCAAAAGCCAATGCATTATAACCACCATTATTGGTAGGTAATTTTTGCTTGATGATATCTGCCTGTATTGTAACACCTAGGTGGTTAGCTTGTCCCGTAAGATCAGCAGCAGTATGATAATCTACACCATCTTTCTTAAAATCGCTATTACGCAAGTAACACCAAAGAACAGTCGCCATACCTAATTCATGAGCATACTCAAATGCTTTTGCTACTTCTACTATTTGACGCGCGCTTTCATCAGAACCAAAATAAATAGTTGCACCAACCGCAGCAGCTCCCATATTCCATGCGTCTTTTATTTGACCAAACATAATTTGATCAAAACGATTAGGATAAGAAATAAATTCGTTGTGATTGATCTTTACAATAAAAGGAATTTTGTGAGCATACTTGCGCGCTACTGCACCTAAAACACCATAAGTAGATGCAACAGCATTACAACCACCTTCCATTGCAAGTTTCACAATATTTTCAGGATCAAAATAAATAGGATTTGGAGCAAATGATGCACCTGCACTATGTTCTATACCTTGATCTACAGGAAGTATAGATACATAACCAGTATTAGCCAAACGACCATTGCCCATCAACGCTTGAATGCTGCGAAGGGTCTGTACATTACGGTTTGAGTCTAACCATACTTTATCAATCGCGTCTGAGGAAGGGGTATGCAGCGTTTTTTTGTCAATAGTTTTACACTTGTGGTCTAGATAGAATTCGGCTTTATCGCCTAAGAGTTCCAGTATTTGTTTTGATGCCATGATGGACTATAAATTTTTTAAAAAGTGGTGCAAAGGTAATAGTAAAATTCCTGATTTGTTGATTTTGTGATGCACACACTAAAAGTGCAATAGAAATTTGCAGATGAACGGTGCCAACGCCACTGAAGTCTTATAGCAGCAGCAACGTTTGGACCATAAGATTTTCAATATTAAAACTTTACCTCCTTCGGCAAAAAGGGTGTTACGTCTCCCTTGTGTTTTATTACATCTCGAACAACAGTAGATGAAATAGTGGAATATTCCGGTGCGCAGGCAAGAAATATCGTTTCAATATTTGGCGACAGCATACGATTCATATCACCGATTTTATTTTTATATTCAAAATCTCCGATAGTACGTATGCTTCTAAGAATATAATTGTCATTTATCGTTTTACAATAGTCTATAGTAAGACCTTCGTAGCCGGTTGCTTCAATGCGTGTATTATTTTTGAAAATTTCTTCGATCCAGTTGCAACGTTGCTCTATGGAAAACATAGGTTGCTTTGATGAATTGAGCCCGATACCAATTATCAGTTTATCAAACAACGGTACAGCTCTTTGAATAATATCTACATGTCCTTTGGTAATCGGATCAAAAGTGCCTGGAAACAAGCAGATTCTTTGCATAGTCTTTCCGATGTTTTAAGTTGTTGCTAAATTAGGATTCTTAATGGTGAAGAACGAAAATACTGTAGTGCCGTAATTTTTCATTTTCAGAAAGTTCGGATGTTTTTGATAATCATTTCTTGGTGTGTGTTCCAAAACAAATATTCCTTCTTCTGCAAGCATATTTTTTTCAAAAATAATCTCAGGTATGGTATCTATTGCTTCAAGAGCATAAGGAGGTCCGGCAAAAATAAAATCATACTGCTCTGTACTCTGTTTCATAAAGATAAAAACATCACCATTGATGACCCGAACCTTGTCTTCGATACCAAGCGTTTTTATTGTTTGTTTGATGAATCTTATAGTAGTGTTGTCGCGTTCTATAAGCGTTAAATCAATTGCTCCTCTTGATGCTAATTCGTAGCTGATGCTGCCAGTACCTCCAAAGAGGTCACAAGTTTTCAAACCATCAAAATCTAGCATGTTGTTTAAGATGTTGAACAATCCTTCCTTAGCCACTTCAGTTGTAGGTCTCGCCGGAATTTTTGCCGGAGGATTAAATCGTCTGCCGCCAAATTCTCCGCCTACGATGCGCATGAGTATAATTGTTGCAGCAATGCCGCTGTCTTAGCCCAATCTCTCGCATTTTCATAACCCTCCGCATTGTTGCCATATTTTAGTTTTGGAAAATATTGTGTAAGGTCTTGCACTACACCATTTAACGCTTTATGTACTACAGTTGCTTGTAATTCCATTTTATCAGGATCTATGCGGTATTGCTTGCACATCAGCTGTATTTGATAAGCAATGTCCTCACTGTTTTGATATGAAAATATCTGGTGCCAATGCAAGGTTTTATTTTTATAAGTAGTAGCATACACATGATCTGCTGATATACAACATTGCAAAGTAGCATCTGTTTTATAAGGTTTGTAAAATTGATAAGACGCCAGCGGCAAGATTTGTGCTTTGGGAAAATAACGTTGTACTACATTCTTGATAGAACCCGGATAGGAGAATAGATATCGGCAATTATCATCATGAATTTTATAGCTTTCAATCGTTTCATGAGATTCTATAAAAAATAATTTTTGCATCCAGTTGCGCGCTTCGTCGTAGTCGTAAAGTGCATCAGGAATAAGCAAATATTTATCACAAGCTATAAACACAGAAATTACTTTCGTAGGCGTTCCTAATAAGGATTCATCGATAAATCGGTGTTCAAAAAAATCAAGTATCCATACAGGAAGCACCTCTTTATAATCGGTGTAGTTTGCCATTAACAGATCGCCTTGTGGACTAAATCCTGCCACAAGCATCCCTCTTGGGAACAGACTTACAATCACTTTCGCAACTTGCGATAGCAGATTTCCCCCACTGTGTGCACTATAATATTGCGAGGTAGATGTAGTATTTGAAATCTCTGCCATAGAATGCACGCAATTATAGAATAAATTTGCGACACTTTATCGCAAAGTCTTCAATTGCGGTGTTAATACTATTATGAGGTTGGTAACAAACAATAAAGATATTCTAAAATTGGCATTGCCCATATCCCTTGCCATTGCTATACCTCAAATCAATTTTTTGACCAATACTGCCTTCTTAGGAAGATTAGGCGAAAGAGAACTTGGAGTAAACGGTATTGCCGGTATTTATTACCTTATACTTTCTATGG
>CBFGYQ010000020.1:0-13330 GCA_965652995.1 uncultured bacterium | reverse complement strand
ATGAAATAGGTGTTCATATAGCAGATGTATCGCATTATATGGTAAAAGATTCTGCTCTGGATGTAGAAGCATATAAAAGAGCTACTAGTGTTTATCTGCCAGATCGTGTATTGCCGATGTTGCCGGAAAGACTATCAAATGAATTATGTTCTTTAAGACCTAACGAAGAAAAATATACATTCTCTGCTGTTTTCGAAATGAACAAAGAAGGGAAAGTGAGAAATCATTGGCTAGGAAGGACAATAATCAAATCACAACGAAGATTTTCCTACGAAGAAGTACAAGAGATGATAGAAGGAGCTGATGGCGACCACAAACAGGAATTACTGATTTTAAACACCATCTCTCAAAACCTTAGAAAAGAACGGTTCAAAAAAGGAGCTATTAATTTTTCATCTCAGGAAGTTCGTTTCAAATTGGATGAAAATGCAGTCCCAATCGGTATTGTAGTAAAAGAAAGTAAAGAAGCGCATCAATTGATAGAGGAACTAATGTTGCTCGCTAACAGAACTGTTGCGGAATATGTTTCAGGAATCAGAGTAAAAGATAAAAAAGTACCTTTTCCTTATCGAGTGCATGATGTGCCAGTGGAGGAAAAACTGAAATTATTTACTGTATTCGCTGCACGTTTCGGAATACAATTCGACCTTAACTCCCCCGAAAAGATTGCTACTTCATTCAATGAGATGCTAGAGAAAGTACAAGGCAAACCCGAACAACATGTATTAGAAAGTCTTGGTATCCGCACCATGTCGAAAGCAGTTTATACCACAGATAATATTGGCCACTACGGTTTAGGCTTTGATGATTATTGCCATTTCACCTCTCCCATTCGTCGCTATCCTGATGTACTTGTGCATCGTATTTTGCAAGAGTGCTTAGAGGATACTATTCAACCTATAAAACATTTGGAGCAGCAGTGCCGTCATTGCAGTGATATGGAGCGAAAAGCGATGGAAGCAGAACGTAGTGCAAACAAGTATAAGCAGGTGGAATTTATGCAGCAATATGTAGGTGACGAGTTTGATGCTGTGGTAAGTGGTGTTTCAGGATTTGGCTTTTGGGCGGAGACTGTAGAACATAAATGCGAAGGCATGATCTCAATTGCAGACTTGCGTGAAATAGATGATTTTGAAATGGTAGAACAAGAGTACGCTTTGGTAGGTCGACAAACCAGATTGCATATTCGCATAGGCGACAAAGTAAAAGTGCAGGTTGTATCTGCTAATTTGGACAAACGCCAAATAGATTTTTCACTTAAAGAACTTACCCAAGAGCAACTAAAAATACCCGAAAACAAAAAAGAGAAAACGATCACAAAGAAAAGAGCAACTACATTTGAGCCTGCAAAAAGAAAAACCACAAAAAGAAAAAAATAATCATGCATTCTTTCACACAGTTAGTACAGCAGTTTGAGGAACGACTAAAAAATCATTCACCCTTCCCTACCCAACTGGAAACTCTGTATGAACCTTGTAGGTATTTTCTGACTATTGGAGGTAAGCGCATTCGTCCTGTTACATGCTTGATGGGTAATGAGTTATTTGGAGCTATCTCGGAAGATGCATGGTATGCAGCATTGGGTGTAGAATTTTTTCACAACTTCACACTGATACATGACGACATCATGGATAATGCGCCACTGCGCAGAGGTAAACAAACTGTACATGAACGCAACGGACTAACTGCCGGAATATTATGTGGCGATGTTGTGAGCATTTATGCCTATGAATATCTAGCCAAAATACAAACTTCTTTACCCCAAGTGCTTCAACTCTTCAACAGAACCGCTATACAGGTTTGTGAAGGACAGCAAATGGATATGGATTTTGAAAAACGTGATGATGTGAGTATTGAAGAGTATACTGAAATGATAACGCTCAAGACTTCTGTATTGCTTGCCTGTAGTCTTAAAATGGGCGCATTACTTGGTGGTGCAACAGACGGAAATGCTAATAAACTATACGAGTTCGGAAAAAATTTAGGTGTTGCATTTCAATTGAAAGATGACTACCTCGATACATTTGGCACAAGCGAAAAAACAGGAAAACAAGTGGGTGGAGACATTCTCGCTAATAAAAAAACTTATTTGGCCTTAAGTGCATTACAAAATGCCAACAACCAACAGAAAGAAGAATTAGTATTGCTACAAACAGTGAATAATGAAGAAAAGGTAAGTAAAACAATAAACCTTTTTAGAACAACAGGTGCAGATGATGTATGCAAGAAAGCTATAGAAGATTACTCGCAAAAAGCTTTTTCCTGTTTGGAAGATGTTGCTGTTCTTAGTAAAAGAAAAGAATCGTTGAAAGAGTTGGCAGAATATCTACTCAACAGAGATAATTGAAACCAATAAGCTTCGAAATCTTATTCTTACCGACTAAAAGACCATCTTCACCGACAACATTTTTACAATTACCTATTTCTTCTTCCCTACTCTATTGCTCAAAACTATTTTTACAGAAAATTATCAGACATGCAAGAGCATCAACAGCAGGAGACAGATAGAAAAGGTCATTCGGAAAGAATGTATAGAAGTTTTGAAGAACGTAGGGCTCGTAAAAAATTTGGTTTCGGAGTCATCATTATTATAGTGGGTCTTTTAGTTCTATTAAAACAACTCGGCTTCAATGACTTTTTACCCATAAGAGAGTTCTGGCCGTTTATACTCATCACTATTGGGATAATTATTGGATTGAGAAACAAGTTTCAAAGTCCAGCACCTTTTATTCTTATCATTATTGGTGTAGTACACGTCATACCGGCTTTTAGCTTTCAACTTGGAGAGAACATAGTGTATTCTCAACGGCTTATTGCTCCGGCAATATTGATCGGTGCAGGATTATATTTTTTACTGGTCTCCAGAAAAAAAAAAGGACTGTCTTGCGATAGGTCTAGCATCTCTACCTTCAACCAAAACTTTATAAGTAAAGAGGTAATCTTTGGTGGCAGTAAAGAAATAGTAACTTCAAAAGAGTTTGTCGGGGCAGATATTTCCGCAATTTTTGGAGGTGTAGATATAAATCTAACTCAAGCGGATAGTCAATTAGACACTATAACAATAGCAGTTAGAGCCATCTTTGGAGGAATAGAAATAATAGTACCGCCTAACTGGGATGTGAAGAATGAAGTTTTCGTAGCACTAGGCAGTGTAGAAGACCAACGAACTATAAGAGTGTTGGACGCCGGCACGCAAAAGAAAACATTGATTTTAAAAGGTCTCTGTAGCTTTGGTGGTGTAGAGATCAAATCCTATTAATAATCCAGCCATGCAACAATCTTACATTGCAACCATAGTTTTTAACATACTTTGTGATGGTGTATTTACCGGTGAGTATGAAGAACAATTGCGTATAATATATGCCGATAATAATGAACTTGCTTTGCAAACAGCCAAAAAATTTGGGAAAGATGAAGCAAGTATTTTTAAGGACAGAAAGCAAAGAATAATTGAATGGAAATTTTCGGGAGTGAAGGAGCTTAAGCAAGTTTGTCTGGAAAATGGAGCTTTGATCCATTCATCTATTACAGAGGCGAAACCAATAGAGGGTTTACATTCACCATTTCAATAAAAGGCATTTGCAATTATTAAGTAATAAAAAATATTTTCCTTTAGTTCTTTTGGGACTCACCATATTGTTTGTCTCAGTTGCATCTTATTATGTTTATGATGATTGGGACATAGCATGGGTTGACGGAATTATTAATGCTTTTGTTTTTACATTCTGCGTATGGTGCGCAAGTTTTATTACACGAAAATATCCTACACATGTTGCAGCCATCATCTTTTCGAGCATTATCGGTATTTGTGTAGGGTTTACATCATGGTCTCTTACCAGCATTGCTCTTGATGTGTATTTCAGCCGTTATCCAATGTTGTCGGTTCATACTGATTTTTCGTCAATCGCAAGATTGCTTATTCATATAGTTTGCGCATGTTGGGTAATATCCTTGGCAGCAATGAAGAAGAAAACAGAAGAGTTAGAACAAAAAATAAATAACATCGCTGACGCGGTGACGCTTCATAAAGAAGCAGAACTTTATAAACTCAGACAACAACTACAACCTCATTTTCTGTACAACAGTCTCAATTCCATCAATGCACTTATTCTTATACTTCCTGATAAAGCACAAGAAATGGTGGGCAAACTTTCCGATTTTTTGCGTGCATCAGTAAAGCGTGAAACACAAACAAACATTCCGCTTACAGAAGAATTAGAGCATATAGAAAATTATATGGCTATAGAATCCACACGTTTTGGAGATCGATTGAATGTTGAATATGAAAAACAATTTGATGAAAATGCGACTCTTCCACCATTCTTGCTACAACCAATTTTAGAAAATGCCATTAAGTTTGGTTTGTATGGAAATACAGGAATTGTTGTTATAAAAATCGTAATAACTCAACATGATAATATGCTGCTGATAGCTGTTGAGAATCCTGTACATGAAACTACACAATCACCATCAGGTACAGGTTTTGGATTGGAAGGAATTGCACGACGGCTGTATTTATTATTTGGAAGAACTGATTTATTAGAAACAGAACGAACTACTAACAGTTTTATTACAAGATTAAAAATTCCGCAAGCAGATGTACAAAGTGATATTAATAGATGACGAGCCGTTGGCGAGGCAATTAATAAGTGCGTTAATTAAACCTTATTCACAAATCGAAGTAGTTGCAGAATGTGGCGATGGTTTTGAAGGTTTTAAAATGATTCAACAGCACCTACCTGATCTCATCTTTCTCGATATACAAATGCCTCGTGTTACAGGACTTGAAATGCTGGAGCTTTTAGACAGCCCACCTTCTGTAATATTTACTACTGCTTTTGATGAGTATGCACTGAAAGCTTTTGAAGCCAATGCAATAGACTATCTTCTAAAACCCATAACGAAAGAACGATTTGACAAAGCAATACTAAAGTGGTTACAGGTTGCAGATAAAAAGCAGACCACAGTGCTAAAAGATATTTTAGATGAAAAAATACAAGATGGCTATCGCAACAGGTTAGTAGTAAAAGACAATGGACTCATCCGCATCATTGCCGACAATGAGATACTTTACGTAGAAGCAAGTGATGATTATGTAAAGATCTTTACAAAGAATGGACAGTTTTTGAAAAAAAGCACTTTAAGCAATATTGAAAAATCACTTGACCCCAAACAGTTCGTTCGTGTACATCGTTCTTATCTTATTCCTGTAAATCAGTTGGTGCGTATAGAGCCTTATGAAAAAGATAGTCACATAGCACTGCTACACACAGGTGTGAAAATAGCTGTGAGTAAGAGTGGATTGGTGAGGTTGAAAGACTTGTTGGGCTGGTGACTTTTCAATTGATCCCTTCAATAATCTCAAGCGATTGCAAGATCATTTTCTCAATACTCTTACCGGAGTCTTTAGAAATGATCTTGTGTATTCTATTGTTTACAATAGTGCTTATGGAAAGGCAATGATGATTTAGAATTTTACCCAATCCATAAATAGCAGAGGTTTCCATTTCAAAATTGGTGATGGGCAAATGATGATTGAAAGTTGTAAGAGAATCTATAAGTAATGTATTAGTTATTTGCACTCTTAAACCACGACCTTGTGGACCATAAAAACCGGGGCAAGTAACGGTTGTGCCATGATGATAGCCTTGTTGAAAATAATTAGATAGTTTTCTGGAGGAAGAAGCGATGTAAGGACTAAGTTTATTTCTTTCTAAATGTGTATGATCTTCAAATTTTTTGAGGATTTCCAACTCTTCCGGGTTGTTTTCAAATCTGTAATAATGAAGTAGATTGTCAAGTCCAATTGCAAAATCGGAAACAACAAAACTATCAACAGGTATTTCAGCTTGAAGCGAGCCGCTCGTACCCAATCTAATAATGGAGAGCTGTTTCAGGTTTTCATTCACTCTTCTTGTTTGAAAATTGATATTAGCAAGTGCATCCAATTCATTTAAAACAATATCAATATTATCTGTGCCGATTCCTGTACTTATAACGCTGAGATGTTTTTTCCCGACATAACCTGTATGCGTTATGAATTCTCGGTTTTGTGCCTTGCATTCTATCCTGTCGAAATGTTTAGAAATTTCTTGTACTCTGTCAGGATCACCTACTGTTATGATAGTATCAGCCAGCTGCTCAGGTGCAATATCTAAATGATAGATTGTGCCTTTAGGTGTAATAATAAGTTCAGATTCTCCTAGACTATAATCCATTTTCAAACATCTGATTTTAAGTCTTGTAAAGAAACGGATTTTTACTACATTTGCCATCCTTCTAGCAAAAGGTCGCGTGGCCGAGCGGTTAGGCAGAGCTCTGCAAAAGCTCGTACAGCGGTTCGAATCCGCTCGCGACCTCCAAGTAAAAATGAAACGCCTTGAATAGCAACTATTTCAGGGCGTTTTTGTTTTATGGAAAATACATTTAGCGTTTTATAAACGTTGTAAGATTTTGCAGTTAATCAATTCTCTGCTCCATCCATCTGTAATATGGAAATCATCGTTTATGATCTTTTTATTATTTACAATTACTACATAGCGTCTCATGATCAAAAATCGATTCTTTCTGCAAATAGGGCTGCTGTACGTGAATTTTTTGAAATAAAGTAACAACTAGAATCAATACAGGTTAACACATTTCATTGTTGCCTTAAAAATACCTGATTTCAGGTATTAGAGATAGCAAACGCATACTTCTAGTTTTGTTACCAAAGAATTTTTTATGAAAAAACTATTATCAGCACTAAGTTTATTATTAATTCTATTCACTCTTTCATGCAATAAAACTGATAAAGACGAATTATCCGGAAACACGGCTTTTGACGGAACATATAAAGGACAGACATCGTATAACACAACCGTTATTGGCACATGGATGATGACCATTCAAAACGCTAATGTGTCTGGTATCTATACACAAGATGGTGAAACTGTGAATATAAAAGGAACAGTGGCAACATCGGGGAAACTCTCTCTCAACATTGATGATTCCGACGGAGAAAAGATTACCATAGACGCTACAATTTCCAACGGACAAATAACAGGCACATGGAGCAACGCCAGTGGTATGTCCGGTACACTTAGCGGAGAAAAAGAGGATGAGGGTGCTAGTTCCAATCCGCTAGATGGGAGCTATAAAGGTACTGCAACACTAAACGGACAAACAGCGGCCAGCTGGAATTTTGTAATTATAAACAGCCGTGTGTCGGGCACATTTACAGATGCTACAGGAGTAGCTTTTATTACTGGCAACACTAGTTCCAATAGTGCTGCTATCATAGAGATTGTGTATGACAACGGTTCTATAGTAAAAGCAAGTTTACAGATAAATGGTAATAGCGTAAGTGGTACTTGGAGTGCAGATGGCAACTCCGGTTACATGACCGGTTCAAAAGAAAGCAATAATGTGACTAATAACTATGATGGCATGTATGAAGGGGAAGCGTTTATGGATGGAGAAAGTATAGGTTCATGGACCATGATTGTAAAAGACAATATTGCTGAAGGCTCTTATTCTGGAGATAATGGTAGTGGTAACGTAAAAGGTATTATAACAAGTACTGGATCTATCAAGTTTAATGCTTATCAACAAGATGATTTTGTCGTAAATGTAAATGCATCCATTACCGGAAATAATGTAACAGGCACGTGGAACAATAATGACGGCGAGTCGGGAACATTAAGTGGAACGAAAAAATAAAAGATACACAGCCAATAGAACAATGAACAATATAACACACTAAATCATGACAAAAAAAAGTTGCATTTTATCATGTTGCATGTCTTTTATTACGATACAAGCCATAGCCCAATATACGCCCGTAATGATAAAAGACATAAATCCAGGTATTGTAAATTCCGACCCAAGTGATTTTATTAACGTAAACGGCACTTTGTTTTTCAGAGCATATAGTGGTGGTGCAGACTATGAGCTTTGGAAAAGCGACGGCACTGCGACAGGAACAGTAAGAGTGAAAGAGTTACCTTATGGAGGCAGATCTGCAATTGCATTAAACAATACGCTTTATTTTGTGTATGGTGGAATGTCAAATGATGATGAATTATGGAAAAGCGATGGCACAGATGCCGGTACGGTGATGGTAAAAGACATTTGGGCAGGAACTTCTGCTTCAGAACCTACAGGGCTTGTCAGTCTCAACAACAACATTTATTTCTTTGCAACTGATGACATACATGGTAGAGAACTATGGAAAAGTGATGGTACGTCAGGAGGAACCGTATTAGTTAAAGACATAAGACCAGGTATATACAGTAGTCCTTCTAACGGTAGCAATGTCAGTAATGGAGGACTTACAGAAGGTAACGGCACATTGTATTTTTCAGCAATGGATGATTATGCAAATGGTTATGAGCTGTGGAAAAGTGATGGAACAATCGCCGGCACTGTGATGGTAAAGGATATTAGTCAGGACAATGCCACAAGCTCGGAACCCAATAATTTTACGAATGTAAATAGTATAGTCTTTTTTACAGCGACCGATGATACGCATGGAAAAGAACTTTGGAAAACAGACGGTACAGAATCCGGAACCTTAATAATAAAAGATATTAAAACCGGAAGCATAGGCTCTTCGCCTTCAGGTCTAACTAATGTAAACAGCACTTTATTTTTTCTTGCAACCGATGACATAAATGGTGAAGAGTTATGGGTAAGTGATGGCACAACAGGAGGCACCGTTTTGGTAAAGGATATCAATCCGGGAAGCAGTAATGCTGCAATTGAAAACATGACTTCCGTAAATGGCATGTTATATTTTACCGCATTTGATGGGCAAAGTAGAGGATTATGGAAAAGTGATGGTACTGCCTCGGGTACTGTTATGGTTTTGAATCATCTTTCAACATCAAGCAATGATAAGTTTGTGGACTTTGATGGCTTTCTGTTTTTTCCAGCCAATGACGGCAATAATGGTGTAGAGCTTTGGAAAACAGATGGAACAGCGGCAGGTACTATAATGATTGATATATACCCGGGCAGTGCAAGTTCAAATATGAGCCAACTAACCGATATAAACGGCACATTATTTTTTGCAGCCAAAAAAGCCGGCACAGGTATAGAACTATGGAAACTTACCAATACAAGTACAAATCTGGATAACTATAATTCACATAGTGCCATAAAACTATATCCTAACCCCGCCAATGATATGGTTACTGTCGCCAATATTCCCAACGATGCTACAATAATAATAACAGACATTGCAGGTAAAGTGGTTTACAAATCATCCACTGGGAAAAACCAACAGACAATGATAAATACATCCGGTTTAAGCAAGGGTGTTTATATTATTCAAGTGAAAGGCAAAGGCGTAGTAAGCAGCAACAAACTTATTATTGGCAACTAACATTTGCTATTGAAAATATATTGGCTGCTGTAATGGTGAAAAGAAATTTAGTTTTTGGCTATACCTATCCAATAAATACCACACACTAAAAAAATAACAGAATGAAAAAACTATTACTCTTAGCTTACACATTATTTGTTACGACCACCCTGTTTGCCCAAAGTGCTTTTTATGTGGATAGCAGCAATACATCACCTACAAAAAACGGACTGTCATGGGTTACAGCATATACGTCCGTTGCACAAGCAGTAAACAACAGTAGTAGTGGCGATACTATTTACATAGCTAAAGGCACTTACAAGGAAGGAAGCGTGGTTAACATCACCCACCATTTGACATTGAAAGGTGGCTATCCAAGTGGCGGTGGACTTACACAGAGCAATACCCATAAAACTATTATTGACGGGAATAATACGCACAGGGTAATATTTGTTACAATATCCAACCTAACTGTTCTATTAGATCATATTAACATTCAGAACGGGCAAGTATCTTCCGCATCCAATCAATATGCAAGCGGTCTTAGAACTGTAATTGGTTGTACTATTAAAATGACGTCTTGCAATGTGATAGATAACAGTGCCACATCGGTTAATAGTATTGTGCTGGGAGGTGGTATTTATTTTGGCAGTAATAACGATATTACTATGATTAATTGCAGGGTTACCGGCAATACCATTAATTCTAACGGAGGAGTTACAGGTGCTGCTATTTATTGTGCAGGGGGCACTTTCCGGGTAGTAAATAGCCTTATTGCCCAAAATACTTCTAACGGAAGTATGAGCATTTCCGGAACTGCTGGTATTGAGATAGCAACCATTACAGATACTTGCCGCATTATCAATTCGCTTATCTGCGATAATCAGACAAACTCTGGGGGAGGCTCTGCCAGTGCTATTAAATTTCCGAATGGCAGCCATAATTTGTTCTTAATAACTAATAGCATCATAGCAGGAAATAGCTTAAACGGTAATCTAATGTTGCCAATAAACGCCACTTCCTTACCACAAATCCGGTATAGTTATCTTCAAGGCAGTGCGGTTACTACAAATGGGAATCTTGATGCAACAACATATTACCCTCATTTTATAGATTCCATAAACGGAGATTACCGACTGAACTCTTATTCTCCATTGATAAATGCCGGTAACAATATAGTACTGCCTCTTGATACTTTAGATATAGATAAAGACGGCAATGTAAGTGAGGGATTACCCATAGACTTTGAAGGGAATAACCGTATCACCTACAATACGATAGATATAGGCCCGTATGAATTTCAAACTCCTTCCATAACAAATCCAACTGCTTTATATGTGGATAGCAGCAATACCAATGTTCTTCAAAACGGCTATTCTTGGGCTACGGCATTTCCTACCCTTACAGCAGCTGTAAATGCAAGTACGGCCAATGATACCATATACATTGCAAAAGGTACTTACCAGTCAGGAAGTACAACAAACATAACACACAACCTTATACTTAGAGGAGGATATCCTCGCGGTGGCGGCACAATACAGGATACTGCAAATTCTGCCATTATTGACGGCAACAACAGCTATCGTGTGTTTTCCCTCAATGGTGTTACAGCCCATTTTGAATATTTACAGATACAAAGAGGTTTTGTATCAGGCGCATTTAGTATTGGCGGCGGCATATCGCTGCAAAATACAACACTACATCTTCTGAAGACAAAACTGTCCGGTAATCAAGCAACATACGGAGGCGGCATAGGCACTGCTACTACAGGTACGTCTACTCTTAGTCTGTCAGATTGCGTAATGATGTCTAATGATGCACAAGATGGAGGAGGAATTTATCTGCAAAATGCTTCTTTGGCCATAAACAATTCTTTTTTTTGATGATAATACTGCCACTGTTAGCGGAGGTGCTGTCAGCACTTATAGCAATACTTCATTTCAAATTAATAACAGTCGCTTCACCAATAATTCAACAGGAACTAACAATTATTGCAAGGGAGGAGCTATAAATGCCAACGGCGGCAGTTCTTCTAGTACTTCTTTTATAATTGTCAACTCAGTAATTGACAGCAATTCTTCTTACCTAGGTGCAGGCGTCAGTGTAATAAATACATCTTCTCTGAAAATGGTTAATTGTATGTTGAGGCACAATACCGCCCTGTACGGCGGTGGTGGCATTACGAGTGAATGGAATTTATCACTGGTCAATTGCCTTGTGAGTAAGAATGCTTCCACCAATTCAAACGCAGTAGGTGGTGGCATATACAGTAGTGGTGTATTGGAATTGGTAAACACCACCGTTGCAGGAAATGCAGCAAGTATCGGAGGGGGTATTTACAGGCTGAATAATAGTAGCTATACCCTGACTAATAGCATTGTTGCTAATAATTCTGCAGCTACATCATTGCCTCAAGGAAATATTTATGCATCAAGCTATAGTTATATACAAGGGATAAATGCGACGGGAACAGGTAACAAAAACGGTATTCTGTTAAGTCCGATGTTTATTGATACAATAAGTGGAGATTATCATTTGCAAACAAATTCACCTTTGATAAATGCAGGCAGCACAGGTGCATTACCTACCGACAGTTATGACCTGGATAATGATGCCAATACCATAGAAATATTGCCTGTAGATTTAGACAATGCTGCACGGATGTACGGTTGTGCTGTGGAAATGGGGCCATATGAAACAGTTTATGCTTTGCCAACTTATGCAACTATTAATGATACGACTGTTTGTGAAAGCGGAATACCTATCCGCATTTTGGGAGAAGGAATGTCCCTACTGAAATGGTATTCAGATGCCACATTGAATACGCAAATAGGCACAGGCGATACTCTTAATACGGGAATAAGCAATGGAGGAATTTATACATTTTATGTAACTGATAGTGCGTTTGGATGCATTCCGTTAGTTATTGATACTGTGATATTGACTATTTATCAGAAAGATACCACCATAATTGCTCAATCAGTCTGCGACAGCTTTGTATGGGCAAGCAATAATATAACTTATACTAGTTCAGGAATATATTATGACACACTTACAAACAGTAATGGCTGCGATAGTATATTAAAATTGGATTTGACAATTCATGAGAAAGCAACAATTCTGACGCAACCACTATCCTATGTTTCGGAATGTGAAGGAGGAAATATATTGCTGTCTGTACAGGCCAGTAATGCTGCGGGCTATCAATGGTATAAGAACAATATGCTGCTAACAGACGGAGGAACTGTTTCCGGCTCTCTCACAAATCAGCTTTTGATAACCGATGTATCTTCTCAGGATGCCGGCAACTATTTTGCTATTGTTCAATCTGCTAATAATACTTGCAACGATGATACAAGTACGGTAGCATTGGTTACAATTAATAATCTGAGTACTGTTCTAGCATCAGACAATACATCCGATACTATTTCCTTAGAGGATGGTGTATCCAATACTTTTTCCGATGCTTTATGTAATCCGATAGCAATGATTACAGATAGTGCCAACGGTGCAAGCCTCGGTAATGTGTCGGTTGTTGTAAATGTAGATGCTTCTGTATCTAATGTAAACGGACAACCCTATCTGCAACGCCATTATGAGATTACAGCCTTAAATGATGATACGGCTACTTTAGTACTATATGCTACCCAAGCAGAATTTAATGCTTATAATCTGGCGGCAGGTACCTATCCGTTATTGCCTTCAAGTGCGTCCAGTCCGGATACTGCCAATGTACACATCACCCAATACAAAGGCACTCCTTTTGCAGCACCGTCTCAATTGATTACTCCCACATCCGTAGTATGGAATAATGTGAAAGTCAGATGGGAAATAACCTTTAATGTTGATGGATTTAGCTCCTTTTATATTCATACAGGTATCCATCCGCTCACTATTACGCTTTCCGAACTTCGTGCTACCAATATAGGGAACAGCAACAGGATTGACTGGACTACAGCGAATGAAGAAAATGCTGACAGGTTT
>CBFGYQ010000019.1:0-13564 GCA_965652995.1 uncultured bacterium | reverse complement strand
TTGCGCAAGGTGATGTTACCACACTGGCGGCACACAGGAGCATCAGCACTAGTACCCATCATCTTTTTCACATCAGCGTTGGTAGCCATGGCAGGAACAGGTTTCGGAGCGATACTTTCGGGTTTGCTTTTTTGCAACGGAGCTGTCACGCGCACTTGTGAAAGCTCTTGTTGAGCAGGTGTTTCTTCTATGCTTTGTATTCTGTCGGCATCAGGTACGTGAACGAGATCAGAGCGATCCAAATATTCATATGCCAAGAGACGGAAGATGAAGTCAAGCACCGAAGTAGCTGATTTGATATTCGGATGTTCTACCACGCCCGATGGTTCGAAGCGAGTGAATGTGAATTTATCTACAAACTCTTCCAAAGGCACACCGTATTGCAAGCCCACAGAAACCGCGATGGCAAAGCTGTTCATAAGGCTACGCATGGTAGCACCTTCTTTCGCCATGTCAAGGAATATTTCACCAAGTGTACCATCATTATATTCTCCGGTACGAACGAACATTGGTTGTCCGCCTACTTTCGCTTTTATGGTATAACCACGACGTTTTGCAGGCAATTGTTTGCGTTCTACAATACGGCTTAGTTCGCGTTTCAAACGAGTATCAGGACTTGCTTGCACGCGCTTGTTCACTTCTTCCAATAACTCATCAATCGTCAATTGACCCATATCCACAATCTGCGAAGTTGTTGCCTCTTCTTTATTTTCTTCTGCACTCTGCTCGCCTTCTACTTTCTTTTTCTTCTTATCACTTTTGTTGCTCAATGGCTGGCTGAGCTTAGAGCCATCGCGATACAAAGCACAAGCCTTGATACCCAACTGCCAACTAAGCATGTAACAATCTTTTATTTCATCTACAGTTGCTTCGTTTGGAAGGTTAATGGTTTTAGAAATCGCGCCACTGATGAAAGGTTGTGTAGCGCCCATCATACGAATGTGACCATGTGCATGAATGTAACGTTCACCTTTTTTACCACATTTATTCGCACAGTCAAAAACGGCTAAATGTTCTTCTTTCAAATAAGGTGCGCCTTCAACTGTCATCGTTCCGCATACATAATCATTCGCTGCTTCTATCTCATCATCGCTAAAGCCAAGAGCCTCCAACAAACTGAAATCTGGAGAGAAATACTCTTCAGGTTTGAAGCCGAGACGTTGCATACATTCTTCGCCAAGTGTATAGGCATTGAATACAAAACCTATTTCAAATGCACTTTCTACAGCAGCATCCAATTTCTTTAATTCTTCTGCGATCAATCCTTTTTCGCTAAGGCTTTGATGATTGATGAAAGGTGCGCCGGCAAATGTTCCGTGACCTTTAGCATGTTTTACGATAGCATCCATTTCAGCATCAGAATAACCTAAGTTTTTCAACGCTGCAGGTATAGATTGGTTGATAATTTTGAAATAACCACCACCGGAAAGTTTTTTGAATTTCACTAAAGCGAAGTCAGGCTCAATGCCCGTAGTATCACAATCCATTACCAAACCGATAGTGCCGGTAGGTGCAATAACTGTTGCTTGTGCATTGCGATAGCCATATTGTTCACCCATCATCACTGCATCATCCCACGCTTTGGTAGCTGCTTTCAATAAATAATCAGGACAATATTTTGCATTGATACCCATTGGTCTTATTTCCAAACCTTCATAAGCTTCGCTTGCATCATAAGCCGCTGCGCGGTGATTGCGCATTACGCGAAGCATGTGGTGTTTGTTTTCTTCGTAGCGAGGGAAGGCTCCCAATGCAGCCGCCATTTCCGCAGAAGTTTTGTACGCCACACCATTCATGATAGCCGTGATAGCTCCGGCAATAGCGCGTGCTTCTTCACTGTCATAAGGAATGCCACTCACCATCAACATTGAACCAAGGTTTGCATAACCCAAACCCAATGTGCGATAATCATAACTTAATTGTGCTACTTCAGGAGAAGGGAATTGCGCCATCAACACAGAGATTTCCAATACCATTGTCCACAAACGGGTCATGTATTCAGAACCTTTCACATCAAATGTGTTGTCTGCTTCATTGAAGAAACGACGAAGGTTTAATGAAGCCAAATTACAAGCAGTATTATCCAGGAACATATACTCGCTGCAAGGGTTGGAAGCATTGATGCGACCGCCTTCAGGACAAGTATGCCATTCATTAATTGTAGTGTCGTATTGTGTACCCGGATCAGCACAACGCCAAGCCGCGTAAGATATTTTTTCCCAAACTTCTTTTGAAGGAATAGATTTCATTACTGCACCAGTGCTGCGCGCTGTCATTTCCCAATTTTCACCATTCGTCAAGCGACGGAAAAATTCATTCGGAATACGAACCGAGTTGTTCGAGTTTTGACCGGAAACCGTGCGATACGCTTCACCTTCATAATCTGATGCGTAACCTGCCGCTATCAACGCAGCCACTTTCTTTTCTTCTTCCACTTTCCAATCAATGAAATCAATCACTTCAGGGTGCGTTAAATCCAGACATACCATTTTAGCAGCACGACGAGTAGTACCACCACTTTTGATAGCACCTGCAGAGCGATCACCTATTTTCAGGAAACTCATCAATCCGCTGGAAGTACCACCACCACTCAATTTTTCACCCTCTGCACGAATGTTGGAAAAGTTAGTACCCACACCCGAACCGTATTTGAAAATACGTGCTTCACGCACCCACAAATCCATGATACCGCCATCATTCACCAAATCATCATCCACACTCAAGATAAAACAAGCGTGTGGTTGCGGACGTTCATACGCATTTTTAGAACGCTCCAAATTGCCTGTTGTAGGATCTACAAAATAGTGACCTTGTGCCTTGCCATCAATGCCGTAGCTGCTATACAAACCGGTGTTGAACCATTGCGGTGAATTAGGTGCGCAGCTTTGAGCGAGAATGCTGTAAACCAATTCTTCATAGAAAACCTGTGCATCTTTTTCAGAAGCGAAGTAGTTGTATTTATATCCCCAACTCATCCAGCAATCAGCCAGGCGATGTGCTACTTGTTTGATGGAAGTTTCACGACCGGTAGAGCCATCAGGTTGTGGCACACCTGCTTTACGAAAATATTTTTGCGCTAGGATGTCGGTAGCAATCTGCGACCAGTGATTAGGAACTTCCACATCGGTCATCTCAAACACCTTTTCACCATTCGGGTTGCGGATCACAGATGTACGATAATCGTACTCAAACATATCAAAAGGGCTTACACCTTCTTTTGTGTAGTGTCTTTCGAAAGAAAGCCCTTTGCCTTTGGTAGTATTGGCGTTCATGAACAGAATATTTTAAAGTTGAAAATTTTATTGACGTGATTACGAAAATATTAATTCACACATTGGTGTCAAGTAAATTTTATTCAGCACCCTGTGGATAAATCTCGAAGTGATTGACAGGCTTGAATTTACGAAAAATAGCGTTGGTAAAATGTGAAAATGTGGGTTATTTGGAGTTGGAAAATTGATTTCTTTTTGTACTTAGCTTGGTTGTTACTATTGGGCATCGTTGCGTCGCACTCTTATACGGTTTTTTGTCTATTCGGCAAATAGTAAGAGAGGTAAAAAGATAATACCTTTAATTAATGAGATATTTAATATCGATAGCGATTATGCTTTTTGCAAGTTGCAATAATCTTGGACCTCGATTTTCTAAAAACGCAGATAAAGCAGAAAGGAATGGTACTTTGGTAAAGAATATACTGTTCTAAACAAAAGAAATTGCGTTATCGGTACGGGAGATGTATGGATTGAGAAAGTTTGGAACTATGAAAATGACTTTAGCAAGACAATTACGAATAGTAACTGCCTTAACATAGAACTATTAGCTAATAACGATTTTACCATTCAAGACTATCATAAAACATATCTTTTACCTAAGACTGAAGCAACCCACAAAATTCTTGAAAGAATTGGTCCAGGTTTCCGAGGTATTGGTAGAGACGAATTGTGGTTTCAGTTTGAATTAAGGGATAGTTTCAGTTCTCCAGACACTATTGCTTTTAAAATATTTCACGACACAACATCGGCGACTCTGATAGATAGAGAAAATGCAACTGAAATAGGAGAGTTGGTGTTAATTAAAAAGGAACAACTGTGACAGTGCCCACCCCACGCTGGCGCAAGTTTGGCGCATAGCAATTGTGTATAGCCAACTTGTGCCTCTCATCTCACATCTCCAAGCCAATAGCATTCCGTCATTTCGATCCTGCCTTAGGCGGGAGAGAAATCTCCCCAATCGGAGCGACAACTTTCAGGAGATTTCTCACTCCGCGAAAAGCTCCACGCTGTTCGGGATGTTAGCGTAGCGCATCCCGAACCACTGATAGAAAAAGATTTGTAATCTTTTCTACTTTTGAAATCATGTCATTTGCCTATAAAATTCACGACCAGCATGGCGTTTATTTCATTACATGTACGGTTCATCAATGGGTAGATGTTTTTACCAGAGATGTTTATAAGGATATTGTGCTTGATAGCATCCGTTATTGTCAAGAATATAAAGGATTGCAGGTATATGCCTGGGCTATAATGACAAATCATATCCACATGATCATAGGAAGCAATAAAGACAAACTAAGTGATATACTAAGAGATTTTAAGAAATTTACTTCCAAAAAAATTATTACCGCGATAGAACAAAATCCTACAGAAAGCAGGAAACACTGGCTATTATGGTTATTGAAAAAAGAAGATGATATTATCTTTTGGCAAGAGGGATATTATGGTGAAGAGATTACTACCAAAGAATTTTTCCAAACTAAGGAACGGTATATACATCTTAATCCTGTAAGAGCAGGAATAGTAACTAAAGAGGAAGAATATAATTACAGTAGTTGCGCTAATCGATACGGATTAAAAGAAGCAATTATTAAACTGACAGATTTTTATTAATCTTTGTTTTAGTGCGGATTGCAAGTCCGCTTTATCAAAACTTCGGGATGCGCTACGCTAACATCCCGAAGAGCAACTATTTTTGGAATCTCCAATGCGCTACATTCACAACCACATCAAAAAGATCATCGAAACCTATGAGGGAGAAATACCCTTAAACCTTTATCTAAAAAATTATTTCAAAAAACATCCTATCCTCGGTAGTCGCGACCGCAAGATGCTTTCGGAGATGGCATTTGCATGGTATCGTTGCAGTAAGGCATTTGCAGCATCTTTATCCTTTGAGAAAAAACTGGAAGCTTGTTTATTTCTCTGTGATACACAAGTACATCAATTATTACAACTATTAAAACCTGAGTGGCAGGGCAAACACGATTATTTTCTTCCACAAAAAATCAATCAATTACAGAAGGAGAAGATAAATTTTGATATGGATAAACTTTTCAACTCGAACGCACAATTTTCCGATGGAATAGATAAAACGGAATGGTTGCAATCAATGTTTCGTCAACCTGATCTATTCATCAGGTATCGAAAGAATCCCCAAACACTTATTAGAATAATAAAGGAGAATAATATCCATTTTCGTCAGGTAAGTGATACTTGTTTTGCGCTACCCAATGCTACAAAATTAGAGCAGTTTTTACCGGACGCAGATTATGTGGTGCAAGATGCTTCTTCGCAACAAACAGGCAATTATTTCAACCCCAATAAAAATGAACATTGGTGGGATTGCTGTTCCGGAGCCGGTGGGAAATCGCTGTTGCTAAAAGATTTAGAAACGAAGATCCAACTTACTGTTACAGATAAACGAGAGACCATTTTGAATAATCTCAAAAATCGCTTTTCACTTTATTTCAAACAACAACCCGAAATGATGGTTGTAGATGTAGCTGACGAAAAAGGATTGAACAAACAAATGGAAGGTAGATCGTTCGATAATATTATTTGTGATGTGCCTTGTAGTGGCAGTGGTACTTGGGCAAGAACACCTGAACAACTGTATTTCTTCGATTTTAAAACCATAAAAGATTTTTCGAAACTACAAACGACTATAGCTACCAATGTTTTCAAATATCTAAAAGCCGGTGGAAGAATGATTTACATTACTTGCTCTGTTTTTAAAGAAGAGAATGAAGCGGTGATTCAAAAAATTGAAGAAGCTAAAATTGAAAAGACACAACTCATCAATGGTATAGAAAATAAGGCAGATAGTATGTTCGTGGCTGTTTTAACGAAATAAAAAATCAAAACTCGTTGGCTGAGCTCGTCGAAGCCGTGTCTGCAATTCCTTTCGACAAGCTCAAAGAACGTTCAAATTCAGGTGATTTAAAATCCCGATATTCGCAAACGATTTTTTCTATGATTACTACTGCTATTTTTGATATGGATGGTTTGCTGTTAGATACAGAACCGCTTTGGGGAGAGAGTATGTTGCGCGTAGCTGAAAAGCATAAAATACCTCTTGGTCGTGATAAGTTTAAAGAAACTACAGGTTTGCGTATTCATGAAGTGACAGAGTTTTGGAGCATAAAATATCCTTGGCAAGGGAAAAAACATAGTGAGGTAGCAGATGAAATTCTTGATGATATCATTGCTTTATCAAAAGAAAAAGGACGGGTGCTTGCAGGTGTAGAAAAGACACTTGATTTATTAAAAAAAGATAGTTTTAAAATAGGACTGGCATCCTCGTCACCCGCACGAATGATAAATGAGCTTGTAGAATATTTTAATATAAAAAGCTATTTTGATGTGATCACTTCCGCTGATGAAGTAGCATTGGGAAAACCACATCCTGCTGTGTTTTTGAAGTGTGCTGAACATCTCGATAGCAGACCATTAGAATGTATAGTATTGGAAGACAGTGTGAACGGAATGATAGCAGGGAAAGCTGCTCGAATGAAAGTGATAGCAATACCAGATAGGTTACATTTTGATGATCCACGTTTTTCGATTGCGGATATGAAGTTGGGAAGTATGGAAGATTTGGATTTGGAGATGCTAAAAGGATTGTGATTTAGTTTTTCATTTCTCTATCCGTAAAATGTCTTATCCCTTTTTCTCGAGAGAATTTATCGCTGTTGTACGCTGCTGATTTGTTTTTAGGAATCGATAAACTTTTCCAACCTTCATTCTTCATCATTTTAGCGATAAAGACAATTTGACCCACATGGTAGCTGTAATGTGCTATTTGTCTGTTGATAGCTTCTAAGATGGTATGCCCTTCGTTGCGGATATAAACGATTTTATCCAAATCATTGTCAGTGATACTATTCAGCGCATCAAACAAACATTGCCATCCTTCATTCCATTTTTGTAAAAGTTCTTCTCGTGTTTTAAGAGTGTTCTCAAATTCTGCATCACGCTCACGCCAAGTCTTTTCCCCATCTTCGGTTAGGAAATTCGTCCAACGGCTAAGCATATTTCCCCAAAGGTGTTTTACAATAACCGCGATGCTATTGCTTTCTTCACCTACCTGATGAAACAACACCGAATCTTCTATTTGTGCCATAGATTTTTCGCCAAGCATTTTGTAATATTCGAATTGTCGCTTTGCACTTTTGAGGTATGTGATAGACATTGTTACTTTGCGTTTTAATAATTAATAGAATATGAATTGGTTGATACTCATCCTTGCAGGACTTTTTGAAGTCGGCTTTACTACCTGTCTTAGCAAAGCAAAAGAAACTTCGGGTACTACTTCCATGTATTGGTTGATTGCTTTTTTTATCAGTCTTAGTCTCAGCATGTATTTACTCTATAAAGCTACACAAACATTGCCAATGGGTACTGCTTATGCCGTGTGGACCGGTATTGGTGCTGTCGGTACTGTTATCATTGGAATATTATTTTTTAAAGAACCTGCTACATTCATGCGACTGCTTTTTATCTGTACACTTATTGGTTCTATTGTAGGACTCAAATTTGTAAGTAGTCATTAATGTCCATTTTTGTACTATAAAGTTCTTTAATGGTGTTAGGAAAGTTCGCCCTATAAACATCTGACCTGTCATTTTTTTGCCTTAAAAAAACTACTTTTGCACCTCGGGCGAACAGCCCGATTTTCATATCCGTCAATTTCCTTTTATATCAATTGGAATTTGGGGATTTAATCAATTGGAATTTCATCCATTATGCCATTAGATACTTCCATAAAATCAGTTCTCATCATCGGTTCCGGTCCTATTATCATTGGACAAGCTTGCGAATTTGACTATTCCGGCTCTCAGGCTGCACGTAGTCTTCGCGAAGAAGGGATCAAAACTATTTTGATAAACTCCAACCCTGCAACGATAATGACCGATCCTATTGTTGCAGATAAGGTTTATTTAAAACCGTTGACGGTGGAAAGCATTGAAGAGATTTTGGAGGAGAATGATATAGATGCCGTGCTTCCTACAATGGGTGGACAAACTGCGCTCAACCTTTGTAAAGAAGTGGATGAATTGGGCATTTGGCAAAAATTTAATGTGCGATTGATAGGCGTGGACATCAAAGCGATTGACAAAGCTGAAGACCGTGAATTGTTCCGTCAGTGGATGATAGAATTAGGTATTCCTGTTGCGAAAGCAAAAACAGCAAATTCATTATTGGAAGGAAAAGAATTTGCACAAGAAATAGGCATTCCGTTAGTAATCCGTCCCTCATTTACTTTGGGGGGTACCGGCGGCGGTTTCGTAAAAGATAAAGAAGAGTTGGATGCCGCTTTGGACAGAGGTTTGACGGCTTCTCCCATTCACGAAGTATTGGTAGAGCAGGCGGTTTTGGGTTGGAAAGAATTTGAATTGGAATTACTTCGCGATAGAGAAGATAATGTGGTCATCATTTGTACGGTGGAAAATTTTGACCCGATGGGCATTCACACCGGTGATAGCATTACCGTGGCTCCTGCTATGACGCTCAGCGATACGGCTTATCAACTCATGCGCAACACTGCCATTCGCATGATGCGTGATTTAGGAAATTTTGCCGGAGGCTGTAATGTACAATTTGCCTTAAATCCTGAAACGGAAGAAATTATTGCGATTGAGATAAATCCGCGCGTAAGTCGTTCATCTGCATTGGCATCAAAAGCAACGGGTTATCCTATTGCAAAAATTGCTGCGAAACTCGCTATTGGTTATTCGTTGGATGAATTGAAAAATCCGATCATTCAAACGACATCAGCCTATTTTGAACCTGCTCTTGATTATGTGATTGTAAAAATGCCACGTTGGAATTTTGATAAATTCAAAGGAGCAGATGATACGCTAGGCTTGCAAATGAAATCGGTGGGCGAAGTAATGGCGATTGGAAGAACCTTCCCTGAAGCCTTGCAAAAAGCTTGTCAGAGTTTGGAAAACAATGCTACGGGACTTTCGCATATCAGTACTTCGAGAATGAAACCTGAGGAGATTTTAGAAAATATTAAACGTCCTCAATGGGATCGGATTTTCAGAATAAAAGAAGCCTTGGCAGCAGGTGTTTCGATAAAGACTGTTCGTGAAATCACGCTGATAGATCGCTGGTTTTTATATCAAATACAAGACATCGTAAAACTTGAAAATAAACTGGCTGAGTGTAAACATTTAGAAAATATTTCTGAAGATTTACTTTGGGAAGCCAAGAAAATGGGCTTTAGTGACGAACAAATTGCCGAGCAAGTAAAAGATTGTACTGCAGAAGAAGTGTATGAATTTCGCAAAAAATTAGGTATCAAACGTGTCTATAAAATGGTAGATACTTGTAGTGCGGAGTTTGAAGCAAAAACACCTTATTTCTACAGCACTTTCGAAAAAGAGATGGTAAAGGATGAGTCGTAAACTCTCGTCTTCAGATATTCAAAATATAGATTCTTCAATAATTACATGCTGTAGTTATCACAGAAATTATTTTCAGAAAATACAAAATGATGTTCCTTATTTTACAAAAATATGGGAGCATATTCTGTCTCAAGCAGAAAAAGATAGTGATAAAAAGAAAGCTCACCTTTTCGACTTTGGTTGCGGGCAAGGTTTGTTCGGAATTTTTGCAAAAAAATCAGGGTGGAGTAGCGTTAGTATGATGGATATGAATGGCCATTGTGTTGAAAATGCCGAAAAGCTTACTGAACATTTCAAATTAGACGATATTCATATTGGACTAGGAAAAGAAGAGGACGTTGCCGATTTTTTCAAAGAAAGAGAAAAACCGAATGTACTGGTAAGTACCGATGTGATAGAACATGTTTACAGCATTCCTAAAATGCTTTCCATCTTTAAAGATGCATTACCTACCACAACCTTGATCTTTACCACTGGAGCAGTAGCAGAAAACCCTTTGCGAAGTAAGATGATGAAAAGACTTCAGGTTGAGGATGAACTAAAAGGAACAGATGTTTTGCAGACAACAACGGACAATCCTTATGGTGGTTTAAACTTTAGAGAAGTAAGAAAAAAGATAATTCAAGAAGCAGATACTGATAATAAATTGAGTGAGAACAAAGTAGCTGCGTTAGCCATCAAAACCCGTGGGCAAAACAGAGAAGATGTGATAAGTAGTGTGCAAAAATATTTTACAACAGGAAAAATGCCAATAGAATTGCAGCATCCTACCAACACTTGTGATCCTATTTCTTCCAGTTGGACGGAGCGTTTACTAACTGTAAAAGAGTATAAAGAGATTTTTGAGCAGAATGGATATAAGCTGCAAGTGATTCCGGGATATTATAATGATATAACTAATAAAGGCGTAAAGAAGATAAGTTTGAAACTATTGAATATTTTTGTGCAATTTTTCAAACTGCCACAGTATGGTGCTTATCTGATGTTGAAAGCTACGCCAGTTTGAAATTGATAAATAATTAAAATGTTACATAACGAAAGCATACCTTCTGAAAAGAAAAAAATAATAGTCCTTGGTTCAGGACCAAATCGTATCGGTCAAGGAATTGAATTTGATTATTGCTGCACGCATGGTTTGATGGCAATTAAAGAATGTGGCTTTGAAGCCATCATGGTTAATTGCAATCCTGAAACGGTTTCTACAGATTTTGACATTGCAGATAAACTCTATTTCGAACCGGTGTATTGGGAACATCTTTGGGAAATTGTAGAGTATGAAAAACCGGATGGAGTGATCGTACAACTCGGTGGACAAACTGCATTGAAACTTGCTAAACGCTTGCACGAAAAAGGAGTGAAGATCATCGGTACAACTTTCGATAATATGGACATTGCGGAAGATCGTGGTCGTTTTAGTGATATGCTGAAAGAACTCAATATTCCTTATCCTAAATACGGAACTGCTTATACAACTGACGAAGCGATGGAAGTGGCTGCAGAAGTTGGTTATCCCGTTTTGGTGCGTCCGTCGTATGTATTGGGTGGACAGAGAATGCGTATCGTTATCAACGATGAAGAATTGGAAAGCAGTGTCATTAGTTTACTAAAACATTTGCCGGGTAATAAAATATTGATAGATCATTTCTTAGATCGTTGTCAGGAAGCCGAGATAGATGCGATATGCGATGGCGATGAGGTGCATGTGATGGGCATTATGGAACACATCGAACCGGCAGGTATTCATAGCGGAGATAGTCATTCTGTATTGCCAGTTTTCAACTTACCTCCGATGGTTGTGGATGAAATGGTGGAGATCGCTAAGAAAATCGCATTTGCTTTAAACATTCGTGGATTAATAAACATCCAATATGCCATTAAAGACGGAAAAGTATTTGTGATAGAAGCCAATCCTCGCGCTAGCCGTACCACTCCATTCATTGCTAAAGCTTATGGAATTCCTTATTTAAACATAGCCACTAAAGTGATGCTGGGAGAAGCCAAGTTGAAAGACTTTAAGATGGAACAAAAATTAGATGGTTTTGCAGTGAAAGAACCGGTGTTCAGTTTCAACAAATTTCCCAATGTGAATAAAGAACTCGGGCCTGAAATGAAGAGTACCGGAGAGGCAATACGTTTTATCAAAAATCTTCGTGACCCTTGGTTTCGCACGCTTTACAAGGAAAGAAGTATGCACCTGAGTAGATAAATTGGAACGATCTTAATTTTTGAATTTTATAATTTTGAATTTTACATTTTACCATGTCCATAAAAAACATCAATAAAATAGACGAGAAAGAAACCCGTGCAGGCTTTGGCGAAGGCATTTTAGAAGCAGGAAGAAAGAATGAAAACGTTGTAGCACTCACTGCAGACCTTGGCGGTTCTTTGAAACTCAATGCATTCATCAAAGAATTTCCCGATCGTTTTATCCAAGTGGGTATTGCAGAAGCGAATATGATGGGCGTAGCTGCAGGGTTGACGATAGGCGGTAAAATCCCCTACACAACTACGTTTGCAAACTTTTCTACATCCCGCGTTTACGACCAAGTGCGCCAGTCAATTGCCTACAGTGGTAAGAATGTAAAAATATGCGCATCACATGCCGGACTTACATTGGGCGAAGATGGAGCTACGCATCAGGTATTGGAAGATATCGGTATGATGAAAATGCTACCGGGTATGACGGTGATCGTGCCTTGTGATTTCAATCAGACGAAAGCAGCTACCATTGCTATTGCAGAACATGAGGGTCCTGTGTATTTGCGTTTCGGTCGTCCAAAATGGGCAAACTTTACTAATCCCGATGAGAAGTTTGAAATTGGTAAAGCACAAATATTAGCCACCGGAAAAGATGTTACCATTTTTGCTTGCGGACATTTGGTGTGGTTGGCTATAGAAGCGGCAAAAGAATTGGAAGAAAAAGGTATCTCTGTTGAGTTGATAAATATACATACCATCAAACCTTTGGATGAAACAGCTGTAATAAAATCGATTAAGAAAACAGGTTGCATCGTAACTGCTGAAGAACATCAGATAAATGGTGGTTTGGGTGATAGCATTGCAAATGTTGCATCTCGCGAATGTCCTGTTCCGCATGAGTATGTAGCTGTGCAAGATACATTTGGTGAAAGCGGTACTCCAATACAACTTTTAGAAAAGTACGGTTTGACGAAGGAGAATATTATCAAAGCTGCAGAGAAAGCAGTGCAGAGAAAGTCTAAATGATGAATACTAAGCAATAATTTCGCTACATCTTTTTTATCGCTTCGTGATTTTACTGAGCAGCAAATGGCGTCTCCAATTGTTTTTTATCCAGATAAAAGAATTTCAAAGTATGAACATTTGAAATGGTTTGTATTTGCAATTCTCTTTTTTATTGTTGGGGATGTGTTTTTTGATATAAGACAAAAGTTTAGGCATAGAGATTATGATTATGGTACTGTTATTTCAATTATGCTAGCGTTCGTAGCCATAGCTGTTATTTCATTTTTTAAGTTTTTGATGATTGTTAAGATTGATATTGTCAATCAAAACCTAACCCTTTATTATAAAACAATTTTTGGTATTAAGAGAGTTTTAATTCCTTTCCAAAATTTGAGTTATTCATACATACAACCACCCTATAAAGAAAAATTACCCAAAACTTCAATGATAATTTTCAATGAGACAAAAGGAGTAGCAAGAATAAGCTACAAAAATTTTTCAAATGAAAAAAAATCAATTATCGCTATTAAATAATTTAAAAAAGAAATGATGCAAAACACAAAGTATAAAAATTCAGATGAGGTTTCAAATGGTAAAGCAAAACATCCAAAATCAACTGAACAGGATACAAATTCAAAACACAACCAATCGATCCTTCTGATCCATTCCGTG
>CBFGYQ010000018.1:0-13761 GCA_965652995.1 uncultured bacterium | reverse complement strand
CTTAATGGTAAAGAACTTTCCTACAATAATTTGGTGGATGTAGATGCTGCTTGTCAGATAATGAATGAGTTTACCGAACCGGCATTTGCCATCATAAAGCATACGAATGTGTGTGGTGTTGCCTTAGCTGATAATGTAGTGAACGCATGGACAGAAGCATTATCTGGCGACCCAGAAAGTGCTTTTGGCGGCGTATTGGTGACGAACCAAACCGTCAACATCGAAGTTGCTGAGAAAATAAATGAGTTGTTTTTTGAAGTGTTGATAGCTCCTGCTTACGATGCTGATGCTTTGGAAAAATTGAAATCAAAAAAGAATAGAATTCTCCTTCAACAAAAAGGAAATTTCAAAATAGATAAAGAATACAAACGCATATTAAACGGTGTACTGGTGCAAGACGCGGATGATAAAAGTTTTGAAAAATGGGAAGATGCCGGTGCGCGAGCAGCAACAGAAAAAGAAAAGCAAGACCTTGAATTTGCCAACATTGTTTGCAAGCATTTAAAATCAAACGCGATCGCGTTGGTGAAAGATAGAAAGCTTATCGGAAAAGGTTGTGGACAGACAAGTCGAATAGATGCACTTAGACAAGCAATTGAAAAATCGAAGCAATTTGGGTTCTCATTGAATGGTGCAGTATTAGCTTCTGATGCGTTTTTCCCATTTGATGACTGCGCTCGCATGGCTCACGAACAAGGTATTACAGCCATTGTACAACCGGGCGGTTCTATGCGCGACAACGATACGATCAATTACTGCAAAGAGAATGGAATGGCTTTGGTGATGACAGGCATGAGACATTTTAAACACTAAAAATGTTATCGCTAACCGTCAACGAGAATATTCTGTTACGCACTTATCTGGAAGATGATGCAGCGGAACATTTTCATGTAGTGAGCAGCAATAGAAAACATCTTCGTGCTTTTTTGAGATGGGTAGATACACATACAAAAGAGGCTCATTCACTTGACTACATTCGTTATACACATGTGCAGCAAGACAGTCAACAGGCTTTGATGCTTGGAATATTTGAAGATGAAAAACTTATCGGAGAAGTAGGTATGCACCTTTGGGAGCATGAGTTAAAGAAAGCTCAAATCGGTTACTGGATCGCTGCTTCACATGAAGGCAAAGGCATTGTAGTAAAATCTTTACAACGTTTCTTCAAATATATTTTTGAAAGCCTTAGCATGAACAAATTGGAAATTCGTTTTGTGCCTTCTAACAAACGTAGCGCAACACTTGCGGAACGTATGGGTTGCAAAATAGAAGGCGTGCTTCGCGACAGTTATTTTGTGAATGGTAAGCTAGAAGACCTTGTGATGACGGGGATTTTGAAGGAGGAATGGAAAAATCAACTTAATAATTGATAAGCAATAAATGCACTTCCGTAAGCCAGGAAAAACATGTAAACAAATTGAATTGCAGGATATTTCCACGATCTGGTTTCGCGTTTCACAACAGCAAGTGTACTCATACATTGCATCGCAAAAACATAAAACAATAATAACGATACTCCGGTAGCAAGTGTGTAAACTATGCTGCCGTCAGCACGTTTAGCAAAACGCATTTTTTCTCTTAGTGTCACATCCGTCGTATGTTCTCCATCCAAGCTATATAATGTAGCCATTGTTCCCACAAACACTTCTCTCGCAGCAAATGAAGTGATCAAAGCAATACCAATTTTCCAATCGTAACCAAGCGATCTGATAAAAGGTTCTACACTTTTCCCAATGAGGCCTGCATAGGAATTTTCTAATTTCTCTTTCTTTTGTTGTTGCTGCAATTGTAGCTTGAACTCAGGCTGTTTTGCTATTAACGATTCATACTTAGTTTCTACTCTATCCATTCTATCGCTAGGACCAAAACTTGCCAATGCCCAAAGCAAAAGAGATATAACCATAATTATTTTACCCGCATCGGTTACAAATATCTTTGCTTTTTCAATCATGGTGATACCGACATTTTTCCACCTCGGAGTTTTATAAACAGGAAGCTCCATAAGAAAAGAGGTACGTTCTTTTATCTTGATAATCTTATTCATGACAAAAGCAACCAACATTGCCATGAAAAATCCCAGTAGATACAGCCCCATCAACACTAACCCTTGAAGATTGAAAATGAAGATATTTTTTTCAGGAATTACTAAACCAATAAGAATGGTGTAAACAGGAAGACGTGCAGAACAACTCATTAGCGGTGTAACAAGAATTGTTATTAAACGTTCTTTCTTATTTTGTATACTTCGCGCAGCCATTATTGCCGGTACGGCACAAGCCATTCCACTTATTAAAGGCATTACAGATCTGCCATTCAAACCCACACTACGCATTAATCTATCAGTAAGGAAACTGATACGTGCCATATAACCCGTGTCTTCCAGCAATGTAATAAATCCAAAAAGTATCATTATCTGAGGTATAAAAATAGCTACACCACTCATACCCGCCAGGACTCCATTTATCAAAAGGTCTTTCAGCCAATCATACATATTCACTTCTGCTACCCACCCACTAATAATACTGAATAACTGCTCTACCCAATCCATAGGGTAAGCCGCCAGCCAGAATATGCTTTGAAACATAATGAACAATACAAACAACAAAATGACATTGCCCCAAACGGGGTGTAGCAATATTTTATCTATCCTGTCTGTTACAATAGCTTTCTTGAGTGGGTTGGATTCTACTACAGATTGCTGCATGATATTGGCTATCTTACGATACCGCTGCATGATCTCTTCAGCCTGCACTTTTGCTTTTTGAAATCCATCACTTAATGCACCTATCTGTATTCTTTGTGCTGCATTGAGGTAGCTGAGTTCACTATAATTACAAACCACATGTAGCGCATTGTAATTACTACTCAAACCACATATTTTTTTCACCTCTTCCAACCAATCTCCGGCGAGTGCTTTACTATCAATAAAATCATCCGGTGTTGCAGGCGTTTTAGATTCGAATAATTCTGCAATCGTTTTTCTTAAGTCTTGTATGCCTTTTTGTTTTCTAGGGTTTATGCTTACCACAGGCACTCGCATCAACCTTGCTAATCCTTCGGTATCAATCGATATTCCTTTCTTTCTTGCAATGTCATTCATGGTAAGCGCAATGACTACAGGAATTTTAAGATCAATGATCTGTGAACAAAAAAGAAGATTACGTTTAAGGTTGGATGCATCAGCAATTACTACGATCAGGTCTGGACGGTCTGCATTATGACTATTAAGTAAAACCTCGTAAGTAACTTTCTCATCCTCTGCTTTTGGATAGAGACTATACGTACCCGGCAAGTCTATAATGCTCGCACGGAGCGTCTCATTTATTTTTGCAATTCCTGTTTTCTTATCAACTGTTACACCCGGAAAATTGCCCACTTTTTGGTTAAGCCCTGTAAGCACATTAAACAGCGAGCTTTTACCACTATTGGGATTTCCTACTAATGCTATCTTATACAATGGCTTCATTTGCAAGGCGGCAAAGGTAGCGAATAGGTGTGGCTTGGCTTTTCGTTTAGCATATCCTGATATAATTTTTCCTGATATTGAAAACCTGATGGCACAATTATGTTTATTAAACTATATATAAATAGTCGCAACCATGAAAAAGACAGCATTTCTGATTGGTTTTGTTTTTCTTACTACAGTTACTTTTAGCCAAACGAATCCTAATTATAAAGAACCTGCAACTACAGTTGATGCACAAAATCAAGTAGTGCAACCACAAAATACCAACCCCAATCCGCAGCGGGAAGTAATAACCCCAAACACACAACCCAATGTGCAACCTCCACAATATCAAATCCCTTCGCCGCAGTCACAAAACAATGCGATGTATCAAGACAATGCGAAATTTTACAATAAAGACAATGCTGTGAAAGGAATTGAAACAAACACCAATAGAATACCAACCAGCAATGGCCAATACTCCCAACCGAGTTATAGTAATCCAAACAATAGACCAAGTACACAATAGTTCTTTTTTGAACACAATGAAAAAAGCCATGTATTACTACATGGCTTTTGCTGTAAGTAACTTATTACTTACTCAGGAACGACTAATCTAAATCCGTTACCGTGAATATTCACAATTTCTACGCTGCTATCTGCTTTAAGATATTTACGAAGTTTAGCAATGTAAACATCCATACTTCTGCCATTAAAATAAGTATCACTACCCCAAATACGCTTCAATGCGGTTTCTCTTGGTAGCAAATCATTTTTATATTCTGCAAGCATAGTGAGCAATTCGTTTTCTTTAGGAGAAAGCGTTTGTGATTCACCATCATGCTCTAGTATGCGCAGCTTACTATTGAAATGATATCTACCGATATTAAATTCAATTTGTGAATGTTGCTTCTCTTGCATTTCCTGATTGCGTTTCAGGATCGCTTTTATCTTTTGAAGAAGAATTTCACTATCAAATGGTTTGTTGATATAATCATCTGCGCCCAGTTTGTAACCATTGAGAATATCTTCTTTTGTGCTTTTTGCTGTTAAGAAGAATAGTGGAATATCCGGGTCAACATTACGAATTTCTTCAGCAAGTTTAAAACCATCCATATTAGGCATCATCACATCCAAAAGGCAGATGTCAAATTTTTCTCTGCGGAAAGCAGCTAAGCCTAAAATGCCATCACGTGCCAGTTCTACAATATAATCGTTGAGTTCAAGGTAGTTTTTGAGTACCTGCCCGAAGTTGGTATCATCTTCAACGAGCAATACTTTAAATTTTTCTTTTTCCATTTTATAATAAAGTGTATTTCAAATGTAATGTGTAAAAAATCATTCCTTGAGTAAATGTTTGTTAAAAGCGTGGACAGTTGTAGGTTCTTCTATCTCTGGAGAAGCTGTTGTAGAGTGCCTCGTATACAAAGCCCATTTCAAAAGCTCCTCTGCCTTTGTTTGTTGCAGCCAGTGAAGACATAGTAAAATCATAGGTTGTCATCAACTTCCATTGCATATATTTTAATCCAAGTCCTGCTATCACAGCATCTCCCCAACGGTGGTAAGCACCGATAATTAATTGTGTGTTGGACTTATCGCCACCGCTTACGTTCATTGTAAACAATGTACCGTATAATAGTTCTGATGCACCTTTTTGTGTTGTATAATAGATCGATGGATTCACAATAAGGACTTCATTCAGCTTGAAGAGTGCATCAATATTTGCTGTAGGACGCATTCCCACCAAATTCGTTTGATTGAAGAAACTTTCTTTGGGTTGTGTAAGATGTGCCATTCCTAAGCCTATTTTTACATACACATTTTCGTTAGGAAAAATGGCATAATTGATTCCTGCCCCCACATCAAAATAATTCGCTTTTCGCACTCCTGCATACGGTTCGTCTGTAGGCAAAGTAGGATCGAAATTGAACCCATCCCATTGTTTCCCAAAAGTGAATTTTCCAAAATCTACAGAACGCTCTATATAACCACCGGATGCACCAACAGACACCATGCTATAATCACCCATCTGAACGTGGTAAGCCAATACTGCTTCAAACTTGGTAAGCTTAAGATCTCCGTCACCTACTTTATCATTCCAAAAAGAAAAACCTGCACCCAACCAGTTTGTTTGGTTCTTATTGCGCAGGGCTTGAAAATCTCCATATACAGCGGTTGTATTATAGGGTACGGGAATAGATGCCCATTGTTTTCTATAATTCACGCCTATTCTGTAATCATTGGTTGGTAATAACCCTGCATTTGCAGGGTTCAAAAGCAGCGGTGCATTATAGTATTGAGAAAAATGCATACCCTGTGCAGATACATCTACAGGCAAAATAGTGTAAAAGATAAAAGCAGCAATTCCAGTAAAGTATTTTCTCATATCGTCATCTTAATAGTGTTACGTTTCCTTGCAAATTTTGTGTGGTACCATCATAAAAATTCGCCGTAAGTGTGTAACCATAGCTATCCATTTCTTGAGGTTTTCCTTGATAAACACCATCCCATCCATTCTCGATATTGGTAGTTTCAAACACCAGTTGTCCCCAACGATTGAAAAGCTTGAAGGTCATGCTTTCAATAGCAGCACCATAGACATACAAAACGTCATTATTCCCATCTCCGTTAGGACTGAATGCGGAAGGCACACCAATAGCAGGTACTACTTCAGCATCTACCCTTCTACAAAATGTATCAACACAACCATCTGCGCTTCTTGCAGCAAGACATACTGTGTATGCTCCTGTTCTATTGTAAAGGTGTTTCGGGTTAACGTCAGAACTTCCTTTTCCATCTCCAAAAGCCCAAACATATGATACCGCATTTTGTGATCTGTTGTTGAAAGAAATTGGTTCGTTAGGTACAGGAATAATAGGTGTATGCACAAAATAGGCTACAGGCAAAGCTTTTACTGTCACCACTCTAGTTGTTGAGTCTACTTTGTTACAAGTTGCAGGATTTGATGCAACAAGAGTTACAGTATAAGTACCTGAAGTGGAATAGATATGAATTGGCGAGGTGGAGGTAGATGTTTCTCCGTCACCAAAATCCCATAATGTAGACTGCGCATTAAGAGAGTTATTGGCAAACAAAGTACCACTAGAGATACACAAAGAATCTGGGGCTATGAATGATGCTACTACAAAAGATGGAGTGAAACAAATTTGCTTGATAACAGTATCTGGCGAATTACAGGCTGTTGAGTCGGTCATGATCAATCTTATATTGTAACAACCGCTATCAGGGAAATTGTGTAACGGAGGATTTGCTCCATTAAATGTAGTACCATCCCCGAAATCCCAAGCAAACTTTGTGAAGGATGGCGCTCCAGGGGTAGTTCCGAATTGTGAGGTGTTGTTAAAATTAGCTCTGAATGGACCACAACTATCCGTTTTCGAAACGGTGAAATCCGGTGTGATAGAATTCGCTAAAACGGTTATTCCCATGTAAACAGTATCTCTCTCAACACATGCATTAGGATTGATGGCAATCATCCTTACAGTATAAACCCCGGGATTAGTATAAGTATGCGTAGGTGTAGCTTGTGTGCTGGAGCCATTATCACCAAAATCCCATTCATAATTTACTGCATTGGTAGATCCATTAGAAAAATTGACCGTAAATGGCGTGCAGCCAACTGTATCAGGATTGGCTGATGCAGATGCCAATACGGCTCCTAATTCAAACGCGATCTTTACTGCCACCAAATTACAATTCGCACTACCATTGACTGTACTTACAGTGCCGGGTGTAACAGGAAAATTGGATGTACCACCGCAACCACCACATATTGCCTGATAAACAATACCTGTATTGTCAAAACGACTAGTGCCACCATCCACATGCTCGCCTACACCTGCACCACCCATATAAGTGGAATACAAGAGTTGCTGTACATTCTTTGAAAAAACTATAAAATAAAAATCCTGACCGTCGGTTGAAGATTGTGCCGGAAGATTAATCGTGGACAACGGCATATTGAAATTGTTTCCCATTCCCGGATATGGCAGATTTAAGTTGCCGCCCCAGCCTGAGATGTAAACATTCTCACAAGTATCTACCAGAAAAGCAACCGGAGAAATGTTAGTTTGTGTAGAGTTTCCAGACCCGAATACAGTAGAGTAAACATTATTCGTAAGCATACTATCCAACTTTATTACAAATTGGCTGGAAGATGGATTTGAGTAAACACCGGCAGTTACCGGGAACGACCCTCCAAGTGTTTGTCCCATTGCATATACACTATTATTATCGTCCATCTGCAAACCATAGCATTGATCGTAATTTCCTGTGCCTATTGAAGTCATTCTTTGCAAAGGATATGTGCCGCTGTTCTGAAATCTTCCGATAAATCCGTCAACAGTTCCACCTTGATAGCTCGCTTGATAGGTGCCTACTGTGTAAGGAAAGTTAGAACTCATCGTACCACCTGCTACGTAAACATGTGATTGAGATTTATTTAATGCAAGAACATAAGCCGCATCATTGTTCGTACCTCCTAAAAATGTACTCCACGTGAGGTTACTTAGATTATTATCCAACTTGAACACAACCCCATCTTGCCCACCGGATAAAGCTGATTGGAAAGCATTTGCTGTAGGAAAATCCGATGAAAAAGTAGGAGCAGCAACATATACATTACCGAGATTATCAACTATCACTTCACTTCTAGCATCGTCTCCATAATTATGTTTTAGATTTCCTGCAACAACAGGATTGGCATCTTCATTTATACCATCGCCGGCACTTCCGCCCATGTATGTAGAGCCTAACAACATTGTACCCGTTGAATTAAGTTTTGAAACGACAATATCGCCCGCACCGTTATATGTTTGATCATAACCTGTAGCAGATACAGGATAGTTATTTGAATAGGTACGACCTGCAACTATTAAGTTATTGGCAGCATCTACCACTAAACTATGGGGTTGCTCATTATCACTTCCTCCAAGAAATGTTGCAAATAAATAAGCGGTACCTGATGGGTTGTATTTGAATACCACAATATCACATTCATACCCATTTCCTGAGGTGGTAGTTCCTCCCATGTAGGTTGTTTGAAAAGCTCCTACAGAAGTAGGGAAACTGCTTGCGGCTGAGAAAAAGTGTACAAAACCTCCTCCGTAGAAATTTCCTGCATTATCGTAAGTTGCTGTAAAACCAAAATTATCTGCACTTGCACCTGTAAAAGTTGCAAATACGATAGTGGGGTCTATTACCAGTTGGGTAGTTTCATCGTAGCCATCGGGGAAACTATACGTAACTATATTGTCGTTCGAAATTTTGTATTTACAAGCGATTTGTTTCCGCTCACCATTTATCACCTGAAAAGTATAAGGTTTCATTTCCTTTACTTCCCCAACAGATGTTGTAATTATCAAATTCCCATCTTTTATGCTTAATTTTTCTTGTCCTTCATATTTTAATTTCAATTGTTTTACATCTGCATGAGGTGCTACAATAAATTCATATTTAAGTGATTGATTTTCCGAAGAAAGATGCATGTCAATACCAGGATAAAGTCCTTTATAATCTAATGCACGCGATGGATGTATTTCCGATTGCCATTTTTTAGGGTCTTTACCTAAGAAATAATTGTAATAATGTTTTTCTACTTTATCAGCCGATATCTCACAATTTTCATTAGCATCAATAAAGCTTAATTTGTAACTATGAAACTTAAAGACGGTACCGTCTTTAAGACCGCTGTGTTTTTTTTCATGTAAATATTCGTTGTTTTTTGGGTCTGAAATGGTGTAGGTGAAGCTGGTAGGTTGCAGGAAAACAGTTTCGGTTTCCGTTCCGGCTTGATACAAATGCGGCCCATCCCACTGCCCTTTATTTTCTATAAACTCAAGGGTGCGATATTGCGCAAGCGAAACAGTCGAAAACAAAAAACACCCCAATATAAAAATGCAAGAATAAATATGCCTCATAAGTTCAAAATGAGCGAAGAAAGTAAATTTAACACTTTTCAGTTATTATACTTAGACAGCTTAAATTATATGAAAGTATAGTGACAAAAATATTGTATTATAAAAATCTGACTTTATTTTTGAAAGAAAAATATTCGTCATGCCACAGTATAATATGCTTGCGGTGTTAGTAGCTGCTTTTGTTCCTATGCTTATAGGATTTATTTGGTATCACCCAAAAGTATTGGGTACAGCATGGATGAATGCAGCAGGACTTTCGGAAGAGCAACTAAAGTCGGGTGGTAACATGGCACTTATATTTATATTGTCTCTGGTTTTCTCTTTTTTGATAGCAGTATCAATGCAGTATGTTGTGATCCATCAGTTTCATTACTATTCGATTTTTGCCGGTGATCCTGGTGCTAGAGATGCTACTTCAGAACTCTCAAAATCTACCGAAGCATTTATGGCAATAAACGGCGATAAATTTCGCACGTTCAAACATGGCGCATTTCACGGGTTTTTTGTTGCAATCACTATGATATTTCCGGTAATGGCTATCAATGCTATGTTCGAGCGCAAAACTTGGAAGTACATTTGGCTGAATTGGGGCTACTGGGCTGTTAGTTTTTTGATAATGGGTGGAATTATTTGTGCTTGGAAGTAGCCTTTGGGTACAAAAATCCTCAATGCATACTAGTTTCTTGATTCGATAAATTGATAGCTAAATAACTGATTTACAAATAGCACCATTAAAGAAGTGAAGCTATTACTGCTACTAGCGCGGTTTTTTAAGATATACTAGCGAACTAATGAACCCAGAGATGTATGAGTTTCACATAGGAAAGGATAAAGAAAACGTCTGGCATTTTGAGTTAGATGGGATAAATATGATCGTGGATGGATTCGAGCTAAAAGAAAACAAACACTGGATTAAAAATCCCAATAAAGCAATCGCTTACTTTTATGTAGATGGCAATATATATGGAGTGAGTAATCGAAAACCGGCTTGCTATACGCTTGAAGATTTTTTTGACATAATGCAAGAGCAATATTCCATCTTCAAAAAATCAGCTTAAAACCTAGTCCGCATTTCTTCGGATACTCGGTCTATAATCAGGTCGTATTCCAGTCCGATAGAAAATAGCACTATTCTTAATATAATTATAGAATGCATATTCATTCATCGCATGCAGTTGCTCATAAGTAGGTCGGAAACGGCGCATATAATATTGCAAACTATCTCCTTCCAGTTGCGTTAGCTGTTTTATAATATCTTCATTAAAGGTCAAATCCACGAATTTTTCTTTTTGGAAATATTCAAATTCTTTTTGGAAAGCCGCTCGCTTTCTGTTGAGTTTGCTCATAGCACTAAACGGATGACGAATCACATCTAAACCTGAAACTTTTTCATATTCCAAAGCTGTTTTATAAAGTTCATGGTATTTAAGGCTGTCTTTTACATAATCTTTATAATGCCCGTTCATATAATATTCCGGCAATTCTATCGCACCTTCATTCATGATAATCTTAAAATACGAAGGCACATTTCCTTTGGGAATGCGAAAACGCTTGGTCTCATACCCCATTTTCTTAAACTCTATCAAATCATCCCCATTCCCTGAAACGGTAAATTTTCCCGTAGAATCGGTGAGCATTGATTGTCCCGTGCGCACATTTTGAATGAATACATCCGCCATCGGCAATTTGCTTTTAATATCAGTCACATCACCAATGATATTGACGGCAAGTGCTTGAAAGCTAAGGAGGATAGAAAAGATAGAAAAGAAAATGCAACGCATAAAAACATGATGAAGTTACTATAAGCCGCGAAATCCCTACGAAGCCATTTGTTAAAAAACAATTTGCACTTGTATCTTTGGCGGCAATGTATGAACTGGTAAGAAAAATACTATTTTCAATTGATCCTGAAAAGGTGCATCATTTGGTGATGAATAAGCTTAAAACTGCTTATAACAGCGGTTTTAAAGGATTGTTGAAAAGTCAATATTCCATTTCTCATCCTTCTTTAGAAAAAGAACTTTGGGGCATTAAATTTCCAAATCCTATAGGTCTTGCAGCCGGTTTTGATAAAGATGCTAAGTATACAGATGCTTTAGCGTGCTTGGGTTTTGGATTTATTGAAATAGGCACCGTTACTCCTCGTCCGCAACCGGGCAATCCGCAACCTCGCTTATTCAGACTTCCGGCAGATAGCGCGCTCATTAATAGAATGGGCTTCAATAACGATGGGGCGAGTGCGGCAAAAGAACGATTACTTCAACGAAAAGAAAACATCATCATTGGCGGCAATATTGGCAAAAACAAAGACACGCCAAACGAAGATGCGATGGATGATTATGAAAAGTGTTTCAAGGAATTGTATGAAGTGGTCGATTATTTTGTAGTAAATGTGAGCAGCCCTAATACACCGGGATTGCGCGATTTGCAAGAAAAAGAACCGTTGATGAGATTACTGAACCGGTTGAATGAATTGAATAAAGAAATGGGCAAACCCAAACCACTTCTTTTAAAAATAGCTCCAGACCTTACTGATACGCAACTGGATGATATTGTAGAAATCGTAACAACCACAGGCATTCAAGGCATTGTAGCCACCAACACCACTATTGATAGAAGCAAATTAAAAACATCTAAGCAAGATGTGGAAAGCATTGGTGCGGGCGGACTTAGCGGAAAACCATTAACCAACAGAGCTACGGAAGTCATTAAATATCTTCATCAAAAAAGTAATGGCAGCATACCTATCATTGCGGTCGGTGGTATTTTCACAGCGGCTGATGCAAAAGAGAAATTGGATGCAGGCGCTTCGTTGGTGCAGGTTTACACAGGCTTTATTTATGAAGGTCCCGGCATTGTAAAAAATATTTGTAAAGGATTAATCAAATCATAAATGAACATAGCAGAAATGTTTACAGCCGAGTCGCTGATAAGTCTTTTCACACTCGCCACATTAGAGATCATCTTAGGCATCGACAATGTGATCTTCGTTTCCATCATCATGGGACGTTTGCCCCAGAAAGATCAACTTAAAGCCCGTCGTTATTGGATGATATTCGGAATTATATCCAGAACCATTCTTTTATTTTTACTTGGTTGGTTGCTTACACAAAAAGGAAAAGCATTATTTACATTGTTCGGAAAAGGCTTTGACCTCGCGAGTTTAGTAATGATTGCAGGAGGGTTGTTCTTACTCGTAAAAACAGTAACAGAAATACATCATAAGTTGGAAGGGGATGAAGTGGCAAAAGAGAATGAAGCTAAATCAAAAGCAAGTTCATTTTCGAAAGCAATGTTTCAAATTATACTGATAGATATGGTCTTTTCGTTCGATAGTGTAATAACAGCTTCTGGCATTGCAAAAATATTACCGGTGATGATAACAGCTGTTATCATTGCAATGATCGTAATGTTCTTCTTTAGTGATAAAATTTCAAGATTCATTCATAAACATCCTACCCTCAAAATGCTCGCACTTTCTTTCTTAGTGATGATCGGTGTTGTTTTAATTGTGGAAGGTTGGAGCGCGGAAAAAGCACATGATTTGCATCTGAAAAACTACGTGTATTTCGCTATGGCATTCTCCTTTGGGGTAGAAATGCTGAATATGAGATTGCGTAAACAAGGTGGTAAAAAAGTAGTGTTGAACGAACCAAACCTTGATAGAGAAACTGAATCCAAGCCATAATTTATCAAAGAAAAACATTCTTCATTTATCTTAGTTTTGCACCATGAAAACAGTGTGGTATAAGAGTTTGATGATGATGACAGGAATATTCATTCTTTTTTCCTGTAAGCAGAAATCTAAAGATACATCGGAAAAGATCACAGGAATTTTTGCAGAAAACGCTGCTCTGAAATCTGCTTCAGAAAAGATAAATAACAGTCCTGAAAATGCACGTCTGTACTACGAACGTGGTGTGATTCTTCACAGCCTCAGAGAAGATTCGTTGGCACTAGAAGACTTTAATAGTGCCGTAAAGCTTGATTCTACCAAAGCAGAATATTATAGTGCTATTGGCGATTTGCTGTTTGAACACAAAGACCTTTCGGGCTCATTGGCTTGGATCAGAAAAGCAATAGAACTAAATCCTGACGATCCTAAAGCACACATGAAGATCGCGAAGATGCTCGTTTACACCAGAGATTATCCCAATGCTTTCAAAGAGATCAACAAAGTGCTGCGTGAAGACGCCATGAACCCCGAAGCGTATTTTTTAAAAGGCATGATCTACAAAGACCTTAGCGACAGTTCCTCAAAAGCGCTTTCCAGTTTTTTGACCGCAGTACAAATTCAACCTGATTATAAAGATGCGTTGTTTCAACTCGGTACCTTGTATGAAAAACAAGGCGATTCCGTTGCTCTGAAATATTTTG
>CBFGYQ010000017.1:0-14057 GCA_965652995.1 uncultured bacterium | reverse complement strand
CCACCGCTTTGTGATTGTGATAATCCACTTCCGGGTTTTGTTGGTAACAGTGGTGTTTTTACGATTCCAGTAACTGCCTCAAACAAAATAATTGAAGTTTATGTTTCAGGTTGCCTTGGTGGTGGTACTCAATGGAATTACCGATTCGAATGCGCTCAATAAAATTTGCTATTAAATGATACAAAGGTTGTCGCAAGGCAACCTTTTTTAGTTTTGCTATTTGATTCAAATAAACGAGTGTAAAAAATTCTAATTTTTTTTTCCTTTTTAAATGTTTATTTCCTTACCTTTGCAGTCCTAAAATTTTTAAACAATGGCACGTGTTTGTCAGGTAACTGGAAGAAAGCCCGTAACTGGTCATAAAGTATCATTCTCGAACAAGAAAGCAAAACGTCGTTTTTTGCCAAATTTGCAAACTAAGCGTTTCTTTTTTGTAGAGGAAGATCGTTGGATAACATTGAAATTAACTGCTGATGCAATCCGCACGATCAATAAAAATGGTCTTGCGAGCGTTATCAAAGATATGCGTACAAAAGGCGTTACGGTTTAAATAATTAAAAACAATAGCAGACAACTGCATACAATATTCAGTATATGGCAAAGAAAGGTAACAGAGTTCAAGTGATATTAGAGTGTACCGAACACAAAGATTCTGGTTTGGCAGGTACAAGCCGTTATATTACTACTAAGAACAAAAAAAATACACCTGAACGTATTGAGTTGAAGAAGTACAACCCAATTATGAAAAAGGTGACTGTTCATAAAGAAATAAAATAGTTAATATAGCTAATCAGCTAATGAGCTAATTAGCAAATAAAAAATAGCAACATGGCAAAAGCAGCAAAAACCGCGATAAAGAAAGACCCGAAACTTGCAGCGGAAGCAAAAAACTACACAAAAGTGATTAAGGCGGTTCGTAGCCCTAAAACAGGTGCATATACTTTTAAAGAAGGTATGGTGCATAAAGATAAGGTAAAGGACTTCCTTGCTTCTAAATAAGTATTAATATTTTAGTGAGAAATGATTCAGATATGGTCTTGCGAAAGCAAGACTTTTTTATTTCCTATTTCCACCGTATCATTACATTGTAAGGAAGTGATTTCCTAAACATTCTTAACTTTGCAAAAATTTTTTATAAGATCATGACATTCAATCCCTCCGGCGTGATGGAAGAGCTTATCTCCACTAGTCAAAAATTGGTAAAAGGATACGAAACTCTTCAAAAAATAGAGTCTGTAGAAGTTGCTACTACTCCAAAAGAACTGGTTTGGCAATGCGATAAAGTGAAAATGTATCACTATTTGCGTGATACTCCTGCAAAATGCAAAACACCTGTCTTGGTTTCTTTTGCTATGCTTAACCGTCAAGATGTACTTGACTTACAGCCTGATCGTAGCTTAATGAAAAAATTGGTTGATGAAGGCCTGGATATATACATCATGGATTGGGGCTATCCTACTAAAGCAGATCGTTACCTTACAATGGAAGATTATATTGATGGTTACATGAACGATGCTATCGATTTCCTTCGTGCAAAACATAAAGTGGCTAAAATTCACAAAATGGGTATCTGCCAGGGCGGTACATTCTCGATGATTTATGCTTCGCTTTATCCTGAAAAATTGAAATCTCTCACTACTTACGTTGCTCCATACGATTTTGAGAACGGCGGTTGCATGCTTTATAAGTGGGCTAAATATATCGACGTAGATACAATGGTAGATAGCGTTGGTACAATACCCGGAGAGCAAATTGATAGTGCATTTGGTATGTTGAAACCAAGCATGAATATCAGCAAGTATTTCAGTGTATTGGATAGTATGGAAGATCAAGACAAATTGATGAACTTCTTGCGTATGGAAAAATGGAAAGGAGATTTACCAGCCATTGCAGGCGAAATGTATCGCAAGTATATCAAGGATCTTTTCAGAGATAATTTGTTGATCAAAGGAGAGTTTAAATTGGGAGGTAGAGAAGTGAACCTTAAGAATATGACGGTTCCTTTCTTGAATGTTTATGCTACTGAAGACAACATTATTCCAAACAATAGTACAAAGGCTGTGATGAAGCAGTTAGGGTCAAAAGATAAAACAGAATATCCTTTCCCTGGTGGACACATTGGAGTATTTGTTGGTGGTAAATCTCAAAAAGAATTAGCTCCTACAGTTGCAAAGTGGGTAGCTGAAAGATGCTGATGACCTAACGCAATTTCTATAGAATGCAAACCGTGAGGTCGATATAAAATAGGTTTCGATAAACTTAACCTATTCAATGCAATTTAGAAATCTGTACCTAGCGAGAAGTAAAAAATTGGTTTGTTAGTTTTCCCTTCAATATTCCATGCAGCATCTAAGCGCATAAAATACCCGAAGATCATAGTGCGTAATCCTGCACCATACCCTACTGCAAGGTCGGTGCGAGGTGGGCTAAGGAATACTGTAACCGGGTTATAACTACCACTTAAATTGAATTGAGGATAAACATACTGTCTCGGTGTATTCTCTTCGCTTGGTATCCAACCGTTCCATGCATTACCTGCATCAACAAAACCCACTAATTGTAAATTTTTTAGAAGTGCATTTTGAATAGGTCTTTTAGCAAGCGTAGCGAAAACAGGAGCTCGCAATTCTAAATTGATTACACCGTAAGTATTGCCGCTTCTTGCATTCTGTTTGTAGCCACGCAAATTGGTTGCCAATGCCTGAAACCCAAAGTTTTCATCCGGTGAAGGGCCAAAAGGATCTTGCTTTGCCAATAACCAATTATCAACACCTCCCATTACATAATTGATCTTTTTGTTTCCGCCGGAGTGTGCATATGCAAAACGTGATGCGAGAATAATATTCTTGTACAATTTTTTGTAGTAACGAATATCTGTTCCGAGATTATAGAGACCTCCATTGGGTTTGCTCAGTTCGTAAAAATACTCACCAAATACTTTCATTCTCACACCATTCAATATATTGATGGCAGGGCTTTTCGAGTTATCGTGCACATATTCTACACGACTTAATGTCCAATATCTTTTTGCAGGATTGGCAAACACAAGCGAAGGATAGTCTTGTGCTTTGTAATTAAGAATATCTTGTCTAAAGCCTAAATGCATTCTTACACTTCTCACCCGGTCTAAAGGATAGGTTGCACTTCCTTGCAGCAGATTGGAAGTTGTTTTCTGAACCTGATCAGGATTTACATATACCAATCGATTGCTGCTGTCTGTATATCCAATAGCAACCTTCTGAAAGTTTTCTGTACGTAACAATAACACATTCCAATCTACCCTGCGCGTCACATTTTCATATTGTAGGAAGTAATTCATACCAGAAAAATTGATGGGTAATCGTAAGCCACCTGTCAGGCGATGATTTTCCATTAGGTCATTAAGACTGATGGTAAGCATAGCACCTATTGGTGGCATTGCATAATTCTGGTCTATAGGTTGATACTTAGTAAAGAGTATACTATTGTCTAATTTAAAACTGAAATAATCGGGTTTGAATGAAAGGCGATAAGGCCGCGAGCGCATCTTTACATAAGTGCTATCCACCATTATAGAGTCTTCATCAGAAAGCATTGCTAAGTCTGGAATAGTTGATATTGTATCTTCTTCAATGACTATTTGTGTAGTATCAGGTATAATTTGTTTGGGTGACTCTTCCGAAAATTCTGATTGAAAAACATTTCCCGATTCTAAACGGATATCTCCGATGGTTTGGCTGTTGTTACTATTTGTTGATAGCGAACTTTCTGAAATAGGATAGCTTTCCACAACTGGTTCTGCACCTACATCATTTGTACCGGAAAGAGTTGTTGATTTCAATTCTTTCGGTTGCATGTTTTTACCGGGGATATCCAATGGACGGAAATAAACTTTATAATTCTTGCCAATCTGTATTACTTCAGCCGTTTGTTGGCTGGCAGGATTGTATTGATGTGAAAGAATACTGTGCGAATAGTTGGTGACTGGTACTGAAAACGCAGAGTCTAAATTGTTGGTGGTTCTTCCAAACAGTACAACATATTTATTCACTACACCATTCGTATCATAGAGGTAAGCAAAATTTTCACTACCGTATTGTATGGGTTGTGTAATGTTTCCTTTAGCGATGTTGGTGAGGCGCAAAAGGGTAGGACTCTTAGTCTTAGTGTCATAAAAAAAGGCATTCATTGGGCCGGTTGGCAATTCATTCACTTTAGCAGGTGCTTTCAAGTTTGCTACCGGGCGATTAGAAAGAAAAACTACGCCCTTCCTTGCACCACCACTTACAAACCATGGTTGCGTATCATCCCATAGATCGTTAGTGATTTGTGTGAGTCGCGAACCTTTCAATCTAAACTCAAATAGATCTGTCTGACTTTTTTTGATGGTAGACAGTATCAATCTTAAATCATCTTCCATAAACGTCATTCCTAATACCCTGTCAAAACGATTGCCGGGTATGATGTAGTCAAACATCTTAGATTTTAGACCATCGTAGATGCGGATTCTGGTCTGGTGTTTCTTTTTATATAAAACAGCCAATTTATAACCCGTATTATTCCATGCAAGTATCGGATAGTCGGGATCTGGAAGTTCGTTCAGATCCTTCATGCCACCGGAAACAATGGATGTTTTTGTTTGATCTCCTGTAGTGCGTTGAATGTACACATTAAACTGTCCCTCCAACCAAGTAACATAAGCCACATCATGCCCACGAGGAGAAACTCTTATACTTCTTAAAACCGTTCTATCATTTGGCACCTTAATATCAAGAATCGCTTTGCTGCTATCGGGTGCTTCTAACACCATAGCATCTTGCGCATAAACACTATTGTAGAAACTAATGACGGAATCGTACGTAGTCCTTACATCCATGCCTAGCGTCAGTTTCAATCCGTTATTGAGATTGCTTTTCATCTGCATGGTGTAAAGCAGATTCTTTACATTATTCTCTCCAAAATTGGCAGAGACGAATTTCCAAAATGCTTTGCCCGCCAGTTCCGGATTTTCTTCCCCTAATTCATAAAAACCTTTTTTAGGATTAGCTTGCAGAAAATTTTTCCAATTGGTTTCGCTTTCTGTATCCCAGCCATCAACCAAATAAGCGATGAAACCTGTAGTGGCCCAAGTTGGTAGATCCAATGAAACCGCATTACGCACCATCTCCTTCAGACTCTCACCAAATATCATCCGTTCCATCACCACACGGCTCATGCCTGCGCGCAGCTGACGATGCACATCTGTATGTACGCCTGTGTAATAAACCACTAACTTATCACCCACAAGGTCAACTGTTCCCGCAGGAATGTCCTGTATTTGAGAAGTGTTTTTTCTACCAATATTGTTTTGGCGATATTCATCATAGCTGTTGTAAAGAACGATGTTGAACCGGTCTGGAAAACGACCGCCCAATTTACGTTCTACAATACGAATGTCTTTTTCTGCTTGCTCTGCTACATAACGCGCCAGTTGCCTTCCGGCTGCATCGTAATGGTAAATTTTAAAATGCTGTGTATCGAAAAAACGCCAGTCGAATTGTCGGTACTGAATTCTGTTTTGTCCAAAGGTTTCGAGATAAGCTTGCGATGCTCCGACGAAAGGTAAAAAAAGAGCTATGAAAAAAACAACTGCATGAACCAATAAAGCTCTTTGCGTCCTTTCGAACGAAGCAATAGCTGAGTGAGAAATCTCCTCAATGGTGTCACTCCGATCAAGGATATCTCTCCCTGTGGTCGAAATGACAGTACTCTTATTGTTTTCCCTCTTGATAAAGTCCATCTCTTTGTTATGCCCTATGTTTGTATTCTAAATTAGACAAAATAATCATGCTGCGTTTAGAAAGTTTCGTGTTCAATCCCTTTCAGGAGAATACTTATGTCATCATTAACGAAAAAAACGACTGTTGGATTGTGGACCCCGGTATGTATGACAATACTGAGACAAAACAGTTCATTGATTTTATAGAGAACAATAACCTAAAACCGCAAGCGATTATAAATACACACGCACATATAGACCATATTTTTGGTGTACAAGGTTTGAAGGACAAATATGCTATCCCATTTTTGGTTCATGAAAAAGAAGAGGTTGTTTTAAAGAATGCCGTGGGTTCTGCCATGATGTTTGGGCTAGATTTTAAGAATACACCTAAGGTAGATTCGCATATAGAAGCCGGTAAAAAACTGAAATTAGGAAATGATGAAGTGGATGTAAGATTCGCACCTGGACACTCCCCTGGAAGCATTGTGTTTTATTACGAACCAGGCAATTGGGTAATAGCAGGTGATGTGTTATTTAATGGAAGCATAGGCAGAACCGACTTGCCCGGTGGTAATTTTGATACACTTATTAACAGCATACGTCAGCAACTTTTTACATTGCACGATGATACTATCGTACATGCAGGACATGGACCAAATACTAGAATCGGTGATGAGAAAATGTATAATCCGTTTTTGAAGTGATATGGTAAGTATTCTTCACAAAGCTGAACAGATTACAGCTGATAAAAAATATTACAAATTAAATATTATCTCTGTGCAAGATTATTCATTACATTTAGGTATTCTTCACAGTTAAAAACATTACCTATGTTCAAGACTATCAAATTAGGGGGGGACAAAATATGTTCTTCCAATTGTTATGGCAATTACAATTGCATCCTGTAAAAAAGAGATGTTACAATCCGGACACACAAACAAATACCAATCGGAATCATTATCGGACAATTATGGGAACGGAAGCTGAACAGATTATAGCCGATATTGAAAATTTCTATGACTTTACTGAAGCTTGGCAACTTGACCCTAACACCCAACCTAATGACCAACCGGATGATTTTTTCCTCGCAGACGCTAATACATTACTGGAAAATACCTTTAACTACTATTTTGCCAGGTTAGACACTACACTTTCTGCAGAAGCAATAGACACATTTGTTATTACACCTACTCTCAACGGACAAGGTAAAATTGAAATAGCCGATCTTGCAGAAGATCTTGGTGAGGCAAGAGACCACATAAGAAATTTTATTGGCAATGTTGTGGAAGACGATGATAAAAAATTAACTCTTGTAGATTGTGAAGTGACAGAAGATGGGAAACTACATGTTTATGCTCACGTAAGCTGGGCAAAAATATTAGAGCCAAACTATAATACAGCATTTGGTGATGATGACAACTGGCACATTTTTGAAAATTATTCTGGGAATGCTGATAGAGGGTATATTGATGCAGCAGGAACATATCATCCAATGGTAGAAGGTGCGCCTGAAGTCTTGAGGGCGAAGTTTATGGGAGGTATCTATGCTTATAACAATTTTTATGTAAACATAACACCATACACGATATGGAGTGGAGGTGATAACACTTCTACTGCTGGAGTGTCATCTAATCCTGCTGCATCTACTTATTCATGGATTGCTGATAAAACTTTATTTGATGTTATTGAACAAGACTATGCAACATATTACAGCAGTTTTGGAAGCGCTAATCCTAATCCAGCTTTATTTATTCCTTATGAGGCGATGGAATTTTATAGAGCTGTTGGAATACCATATCATATAAGTCATGTTAATTCAACATTAAGCAAAAGTGTGATTGACTTATATCTTAAATGGTCTACAATCTTAAATTTTGGCATGCAATATCACCACTATATGAAGCTAACAACTGCGGACGTAATACCACTTTCTTCACAAAACGGGTTACCTAGTATGTTGGCTATATAGTATCCAACACAACAAAATCACATCCATAACAATGGATGTGGTTTTGTAAATAATAATTATTGAGGTTTTACAATAAGATAATTGAATGAAATCTATAACATTCTTATTCATATTCGTATTTACGAGTTACAATTTATACTCACAAATATTTGCTCCAAATAATAGTAACGCAAAGGGTGAAATGTGTATAGAAGGTGTAGAGATAACTCCTGATAAATATGCTTTTCTTCTTTACCAACAAGACTCTCTATATGTTGGCACTTCAAAGATGGAAGGGAGGATTATTCTGACTGATGCCAAAGGAAATGTTTTAAATGACAAAACCTTTGCTGACCCGCCACCGAATAAGATATACGCCCGCAATCTGTTGTATAAAAACAATACCATTTATATGATGTCTATTGTAGGTGATTACACAGGCGGTAGCAGTATCGCCGAAATGTTTCGTGTAGGCATGTTAGATACTAATCTTAACGTGTTGAACGAAAAAAATCACAGAATCGGAGACAGCATTAATTATCTTTTCGATAGCTATTCTTCTTTTATAAACGATAAGATATATACGGTACATGAACGCTGTGAAAAAGGAGATGTAGGATATGGGCTGAGGCATCCGGTAATACATGTCTATGACCTGAATGGAGATTTAGTCAGAACAAAAGAAATTGACACTAGTTTTTTTCCTGTAATGGCAGGTGAAAACGATTATGCTGCGGCAGTATTTGATGTAGCTACCAATAACATTGATAAAATGTATCTTCCGGTAATAGCAGGTAAAAGACCTGCCTTTGGTAGCCCTATTCTAGAAAATTATTTCTTGGTCATTGATACAAATCTCACACTCACAACATACGCAAAAGTGGCATGCCTTAACACATCATGTGCAACTACAATAGTTTTGAAGGATTTTAAACTAGGCTGGTTAAGCAATGATAATATTATTGCAGGAGGTATTATTCAAAATATGAGTAGCCAATATGATGAAAATGGGTTAGTTAGATTCAATATACCCACCCCTCCCCATTCAGGTAATTATTTATACACTAATGATACTTTGAGTTTCAGAGATTCCTTACAATATGGTATAGATGATGTGAAATATTCAGGCAGAAAAAACATAGCAATCACTAACCATAAACTTTTTTTCGTGAGCCATGATTTCTTTTATTTCGTTTCCCCTTTTTCACCTTACAATAATACTCTAGGTATTCTAAGCACTGATACTTCATTGAATAAAAACTGGCTTAAACGCATTGGTGGCGATGCCTACTATATACCCGGCAGCGTGCTAGCTACATCAGACGGTGGCTGCATTGTAATGGCGATGCGCTACGACCAGGCTGTACCGAACAATCAATGGGATCATTATATATTTAAAATAGATAGTACAGGCACACTTACCAATATCTCATCGGTTGATGCTGAACCAAAGGTCGTGAGTGTTTACCCAAATCCTACAAGTGAGCATCTTCATTTTGACCTAAAAGAATTTGACAGCTATATAGTCACAATCAACGACATGAGTGGTAAGCAAATTTTAAAACAAGTGCTTACAGGGAGTAAACAGACGGTAAATATTTCTATGATACCCATTGGTATTTACAACTATGTTGTTGAAAATAAGAAAGGAAGATGTGCTTCCGGAATTTGGATGAAGGAGTGATGTGATAAAGACGTGTAAAATGTAAAATACCTGTCGAAAACTGACAGGTATTTATGTATTCAAAAAAGTTAAAACTATTTTGCAGGTGCAGGAGCCGGTTGCTGCTGACCACCCTGTTGCTGAGCAGGTGCGCTTTTTTGCTGTGGTTGTTTAGTCTCTTTTGGTATATCGTAATACATAACTGAAGCTATACACAAGGCAGCGATAACACCCATTGATATCCAAGTACCTTTTTCCATTACATCGGTAGATTTTTTTACACCCATTACTTGAGAACCTACACTACCAAAAGTGCCTGTAAGTCCGCCGCCTTTAGGGTTTTGCACCAAAATAAAGAATGCTAAGATCGCACAAGCCAAAATAATCACTATTGTTATGAAAGCAACCATATTTTATTTTTCTTTAATGAGTTTTTCGATTTTGTCTGCAAAGTAAGTGTTTTTTTGCGGGTTGCGCAAACTCAGTTTTCGATACATTTCTATCGCCTTGTCTATCTTGCCTTGCTTTATCATTATTTCTGCAAGCGACTCGCTCACCAGATCTTCTTCGCTTCTAATGGAGTTTACCGCCATTTCAAAAACTTTTTCCGGTATCTCCTCATTTTCTTCTTCCAAAGCTGCGGCTAACTTTTCTTTTTGCCACATGGTCTTTAAGGCACGTTGATCTTCTTCTTCTTCTTTTTGTTTCTCATTTTTAGTCTTGAAGTGCATCAACCAATCAGAAAAACTCATCATGACCATCAATTGTTTTTCTTCATCATTTTCCTCTTCTATTTCTACCGATTCTATACCTTGATGTAAAAAATAATCTTCTGTATAAATAGGTTGTATCAGCGGTTCAGACTTGAGTTTTGTTGTGGTTTTTTCTTTGAGAGCTTCTTCCTCAGTTTGTTTTTCTTTTTCTTTTTGCTCTTCAAGGATTCTCAATTGCTCTGCTTCTACGCGTATTTTTTCTTCCTCTAGTATTCTTAAACGCTCTTTTTCTGCTTTCTGTTCTTCTAAAATTTTTAAACGCTCCACCTCTACTCGTTGCTTTTCTTCTTCCAGAATACGCAACTGCTCTCTTTCTTTTTCTGCCTTAAGCTTTTCCTTTTCTAGCCTTAAATGCTCAAGTTCTGCTTTTTGTTTTTGTTCCTCCAGAATTCTTAAACGTTCTTTTTCTGCTTTCTCTTCTTCTAAAATGCGTAATCGTTCTGCGGCGTCATTCTTTTGCTTCTCTTCTTCTTCATTGCGCAAACGTTCTTGCTCTATTTTTTGCTGTTTTTCTATTTCCTTTTTCGAGTTATTTTCTTCCACCTTCATTTCAGGCACCTTTGGCTTTTCTTTTCTTGTATCGAAAGAAGCAAAAGGTTGTTCTTCGTTTTCTTTTTCATTGAAAAGCTCAAAGTCGAAATCATCATTTTCATCATCTTCGTATGCATCATCAGGCACTTGTTGTTCTACTGTCTTCAGGATTTCTTGTTCGTCTTCAAACGTATCGAAAAAGTATTCCGGTTGATCGTCGTTATAATCTTCAATTTCCGTATCTATAGATGTATGGCGTACTGAATTCGTTTGGCTGCCGTTCTCTTGCAAGAATTGATGGAAAGAAATCCAATCACCCATATAAAGACGCATCTTGTTAAGGATGGCAGGAGCAAATGGACGTTCTGCATTGTAAGTTGCTGCTTCTACATATTTGGAAGGTACAAAGTAGGGATAAGTTTTACTTAGCAACGCCAAAGCATTTCTGTCCTCTTCGGTAAAAGGCGCATCATGCTTTAGCAGCCATTGTGATATTTTAGAAGGACTCATAATCGGCTACCAATTTACAAAAGCTTTATTAAATATATCGTCGGCGAGCTGTGTGCCTATCTCATCAATTAGTCCAGCCTCTACAGACTGCACAGTTTGGCTGGCAGGAAAGTCTGCAAAACGGGTGAAGGTTTGCGTGAAACTTTTCTTTTCATCCAGTCTGTCTGTGAAAATCGCATTTACAGAAATCGTCAATCTGTTTTGTGATGCCTGTTGTGTTTGCTGAACTCCTGAAACCGAAACCTGATACATAGTTATCTGTCCTTCGAGGTCATAGTCTGCTGTCTCGCTGTTTTGTGGCGCAAGACCTGTTTGAGAAAGAATACGACTACGGATTTTATCTGTTAGTGTTGCACTAAGAGTTGGCACTACGTTTTGTGCACGGTTTTCTAATACATGGATGTTGATGGTCTTGCCTTCTATGGTGGCACCAGTGAAGCTATAGACGCCGCAAGAAGCAATAACAATTGCAACGAAAAGAAATAGTATTAATTGAGTAAGTCTATTCATAGTCTAAAATCATTCATTTATATCATACTCTTTTATCTTTCTGTAAAGCGTCCTTTCAGAAATTCCTAATTCATTCGCTGCGTCACGTCTTCTGCCTTTGTGTTTTTTTAATGCTTTGGCTATAAATTCTTTTTCACGCTCTGCAAGGTGTAATGTCTCTTCCACTTCTTCGTGATGGTCGAGTTTTTCATGTTGCAATAAGATAGGTGTGGATGAAGGATTGCTGTAAGCTGGTTGTTGGATACTAATACTCTCTTGATAAATAGGTGCTTGCGACGGAGTATTCGGTAATAAATTATCAGCGATCGGATAGCCTTGTGTTTGTGCAATATCAAAGATCATCTTCTTCAAATCATTCATATCCTTCTTCATATCGAAGAAAAGTTTGTACAGAATATCCCGCTCGGTTGCCGTCATGTTATTGCCATTGGTTTGTGTACCGTTTGCAATATTGAGCGGTAGCAATGCCATAGAAGGTTTATCGCGATGCGGTAAAAAGTTGTTCAGCACATCTGCGGTCAATGTTTTGTCAGTGGCCAATACAGAAATTTGCTCCGCTATATTTTTCAATTCACGCACATTACCATTCCACGGATAACCCATTAATAGCTGCGTTGCATTTCCATCTAACTGCACAGAATTAGTTCTATACTTTTCTGAAAAATCGGATGCAAATTTTCTAAACAACAAAGGAATATCTTCTTTTCTATCTCGCAAACTCGGGACACGAATAGGCACGGTACTCAAACGATAATATAAGTCTTCACGAAACTTTCCAAGTTGTGTGAACTCTAGCAAATCCTTATTGGTAGCGGCTATAACACGCACATCTGTTTTCTGCACTTTAGAAGAACCTACACGAATGAACTCGCCCGTTTCTAAAACACGCAGCAAACGAGCTTGTGTTCCCAAAGGCATTTCACCGATTTCATCCAAGAAAATTGTTCCGCCATTCACTGTTTCAAAATATCCTTTGCGACTGTCCACCGCACCTGTAAAAGCCCCTTTCTCATGACCAAAAAGCTCGCTGTCAATTGTTCCTTCCGGTATCGCGCCGCAGTTCACCGCAATGAAAGGATTGTGTTTCCTCGCCGAAAGCGCATGAATGATCTGCGAAAAAGCTTCTTTACCAACGCCACTTTCACCTACGATCAACACCGTCAAATCAGTATTCGCCACTTGTGCAGCGGTATTCAACGCATGATTGAGTGCAGGAGAGTTTCCTATTATTCCAAACCTATTTTTTATGCTTTGTATGTCCATTGTCAGTTGATTTTTGATGGGTAAATAGTTATATGGTTTAGATGTTTCATCAATTTATAAACTCATAATTGAGTTGCTATTGCATATTTTTTATTAGCAGCTTTTTATTTTGCTACTATTTCTCCCATCAAAGTAGCTTGCGTAGCACGATCTATTTTCACTTGCACATAATCTCCTTTCTTATAGTCATAATCTCCTTTTGGAAATACCACCATTTTATTTTGCGAATTACGACCACACCAATCATTTTCGCTTCGTTTGCTATCACCTTCTATCAATATTTCAAAGATTTTTCCAACATCGTTCAGATAGCTTTCGCGCGAAAGTTTATTTTGAACTTCAATGATTTCATTCAATCTTCTTTTCTTCACATCTTCCGGTATATCATCTGCATAACGGCGCGCAGCAAGCGTTCCAGGACGTTCGCTGTAAGAGAACATATAGCTCATATCATAGCGCGATAACTCCATCATGCTTAGTGTATCTTGGTGTTCTTCTTCCTTTTCAGTACAAAATCCCGAGATCACATCACTACTCAATCCGCAATCCGGCATGATCTCACGAATGCGTTTCACTTTATTGATATACCATTCACGTGTATACGTTCTGTTCATCAATTGCAATACGCGAGTATTGCCGCTTTGCACCGGAAGATGAATGTATTTGCAAATGTTGTTGTACTTAGCCATGGTATGCAGCACATCATCAGTAATATCTTTCGGATGAGATGTGCTGAAACGTACACGAAGCAACGGAGAGATCAAAGCCACTTTTTCAAGAAGATTAGCAAACGTGACATCATTATGGAGATAACTATCTACATTCTGCCCTAAAAGAGTCACTTCTCTAAAACCTCTATTAAACAAATCTTGACATTCCGCGACAATACTTTCTGCATCACGGCTACGCTCACGTCCTCTTGTAAACGGCACTACACAAAACGTACACATATTATTGCAACCACGCATGATGCTTACAAAAGCAGTTACGCCATTGCTATCTAATCTTACAGGAGAGATGTCTGCATAGGTTTCTTCACGGCTGAGCAATACATTCACGGTTTTTTGTCCGCCCTCCGCTTCGCTTATCAATCCGGGTAGGGTTCTATAAGCATCAGGA
>CBFGYQ010000016.1:0-14121 GCA_965652995.1 uncultured bacterium | reverse complement strand
TGCTCGTTCGGATTCCACTCATGACCACATTCAGGGCATGCAAGCAGCGCATCCATTTCGTAAACATATTCTGATTTGCATTTCGGGCAAGGAGGAAATTGAGCCATTAGGAAAGAGTCATTTTTGCAAAAATAGAAAGATATCTTTCTTCGCCCATGTTGGTCTTATGACCAACATGGGCGAGAATTGATCTAAGCAAAATATTACTAAAGTAAGTTGTTGGTGATAACACCAACAACGGTGAAAAAATACAAATTTAATAATACACTACATGAAAAAAGCCTAATATCCATCCTCCTCTTCAACGGTGTCATCGCGACTATCGCTACACAGCAATCCCTCCGTTCGGATAACAAAAAACTCAACACTTAACCCTTAACGCTCAACATTACGCAGTCTGTGTCTTAAACTCACTCGTAAAATGAAACTCGATATCCGGATTGTTTTGTCGCTCGGTGTTGAGGAACCATTCGCTCTGTGCGAGATATACTAAGTTGCCGTCTTTATCTTCCATGATGTTCGCCTGTTTGAAACGCGCAAAGTCTTCTATCTTCTTTTTGTCGCCCGTAATCCAACAAGCTTTGTAGAAGCTCAACGGCATGAACGCAACCGATGCACCATACTCCTGCAACAGGCGATATTGTATCACCTCAAATTGTAGTTCGCCCACACAACCAATGATTTTTCTGTTGCCACCATGCTGCGTGAAAAGTTGCGCCACACCTTCATCCGTAAGCTGACGAATACCTTTCTCCAGTTGCTTGGTTTTCATCGGGTCTTTGTTCACGAGTTCCTTAAATATTTCCGGTGAGAAAGTCGGAATGCCCGTGAATTGTAAGTCTTCGCCTTGTGTAATGGTGTCGCCGATTTTAAAGTTTCCGGTATCGAACAACCCAACCACATCGCCCGGATAGGCTTCTTCTATCACATCTTTTTCACGAGCGAGAAAGGAATACGGATTGCTGAAACGTACATCTTTTCCTATACGGGTATGTTTGTAATACGTGTTGCGTTCAAACTTTCCGGAGCACACGCGAAGAAAAGCAATACGGTCGCGGTGACGAGGATCAAGATTGGCGTGTATCTTAAAAATAAAACCTGTGAATTTATCTTCTCCGGCTTCCACAAAACGTTTGTCGGTTTGTCTGCCAAGTGGTTTTGGAGCAATGTGAATGAATGTGTCCAACAACTCTTTTACCCCAAAATTATTCACCGCACTACCAAAGAAAACAGGTGCTACTTTCCCTTCCAGATAAGCCTTTTTATTCAGTTCACCATATACACCTTCCAGAAGTTCAACATCTTCACGAAGTTGTGCTGCATCGCGTTCTCCTACTTTTTCATCCAGCAATGCATCGTTGATGTCTGGTATAGGTAGTGTGTTTTCATCAGTTGCTTTTTGACTGGCGGTAAAGAGATTTAAACTCTTATCATGTAAGTTGTAAACCCCTTTAAAATCCTTCCCCATATTGATGGGCCACGTCATCGGATGCAGCGAAATGTTCAATTCTTTTTCTATTTCGTCCAGTAGGTCAAAAGGATATTTACCATCACGATCCATCTTGTTCACAAACACAATCACAGGCGTGTCACGCATCCTACACACTTCCATCAAGCGACGCGTTTGTTCTTCCACACCATTCACACTATCTATCACAAGAATAACGCTGTCCACGGCTGTCAAAGTTCTGTACGTGTCTTCTGCAAAGTCTTTGTGACCGGGTGTGTCCAGCAGATTTATCAATACATTGTTGTATTCAAAACTCATCACCGACGTAGCCACAGAGATGCCGCGCTGGCGTTCTATCTCCATAAAATCACTCGTAGCATGCTTCTTTATTTTGTTACTTTTTACTGCACCTGCCACTTGTATCGCACCACCAAATAGCAACAATTTTTCTGTCAAAGTTGTCTTACCGGCATCCGGATGCGAGATGATGGCGAATGTTCTGCGCTTGTTAATTTCTTTATCGTATTTCATTGTTCAATTTCATCTATTCGTGATTTTGTTGATTTGTGATTTTGCTTCAGCCAATCAACCATTCAACAAACTTCAATGATTTTTGAAATTTGTCTAATTGCGATTTGGAATTTCTATTCACTTAGCTTTCATCTTACTATTAAACATCCGTTGCGACGCTCCGTTCATCTATATTTCACTATTCAGCAACGCATATAATTTGTTTCACACAGAGAATACCACGATAACAAAGTCTTTGTCAGTTCGTATTCTTCGCCTCTTTGTGTGAAACCGCAACCACAAAGCCCGCAAAACTACTTCAACTATATCTTTTTTTGAATTTTGTTTTTGAGTTTTCAATTACTTTTACATCATGAAAACCAATACATCACTCTATCAGGAATTAGTAGAAGATTTTAAGGAGCAGAACAAACTCATAGATGAGCAGATCAATGTTTTCGAACCATTAACTGCATCGCTTCGTAAACCTGCTGCACAGCGTCTTCTCAACAAAGGTTCGCTCGCTATTTTCGAAATCATTTTCTACTGTCTTTTCATCGGATCTATCGTGTTTGCATTTATGCTCAAACATTTGGTGCCATTTTACATCTTAAATCAACTAAAAGAACGTGGTGCGCAGAGTGGGTTTCCTGTCTCTGACGTTAATACACTTTACTGGAGCATTGTAGCGATGGCTGTATTGTTAGGAATTGTATTTCTTTATATAGCAAGATTACTTCGCAAAATTCGTTTGAAGAACGCCATCATTTACACCGTAAACAAACACATCAAAGTACTCTTGCAGGAACATCTGAAGCGTAAAAATAAGATCGATGATATCGAAAAGAAATACTTTACTGAGCTCCCATCTTTAGAACAAGATAAAATAGATGTGAATGATGTACCAAACCCAGGATATTGATTATACTCGCGTCCTTGCGAGGAGGAACGACAAAGCAATCTCACTAGGCGCGTAATAAAACAATAAAATTTAATAAACTTATAAACTTGAGATTGCCTCACTAAGTTCGCAATGACGTGTTACGCCGCCTTCAGTCTTATCACCTTCACAGCATGCAACAATCGCATAGCATGGTAGCCCATATCCCACTCAAACCATTTCGTCGCATTGTTTGGACGTGTAGGGTGCTTATGGTGGTTATTATGATAAGCTTCACCCCAAAAAACTAAATCTAAGGGAAGAATGTTTTTAGACGTGTTATTCATCTTAAAATTCTCATAGCCAAATTTGTGTGCCCACCAATTCACCGCTACGCCTTGCAAAGAACCCATAACGATAGTTGCCGGCAAGAAAAGCCATTGCCACCAAGCCGTTGCCAACCATGCATAGATCAAAATATAAATAACCATCCAAGATACACGCGTGATCCAGTTGTGTGCTATTTTTTCGAAAGCGGGCCAATCGGGTAAGTTCTTTTTAAACTTTTCTTCCGCATCCGTTTTGCCAATGTAAAGACTGAAATAATTATTGCGCGTAGTCCACATCATTAGGAATGGATTGGGGTCGTTGTGGGGCGAATGCGGATCTTCAGGTTTATCGGTGTGAGCATGATGCAATCGGTGCATTAATCCGTAAGTATAGGCACTGATGTACGACGAGCCTTGTGTGATAAAGCAGCCGATGTAAAAAAAACGCTCCCAAAATTTGGACATGGTAAACATGTTATGCGCAGCATATCGGTGATGGAATACAGACTGAAAAAATAACGAAGCGTACCAATGGATAATAATAAAAAGTAGAATGTACATAGCGGGATGTTGTTTACTGATATACGAAATAAGACAACATCCGGATGGTATCACAGTGCTGAATATGGGCGAAAGATAGAATTAAACTACCGCTCCAACAAACAAAGTTTAATAACTTGCCTCAGCATATTCAATACTGACATATTCATGACACTCTACGACAAGATTCAAGAAACCACAAAATTCATTCAATCTCAAACGCAAATAAAACCTCCTGTAGGCATTGTGCTTGGTAGCGGTTTAGGAGGATTGGTAGATGCTGTGAACATTGTATCAGAACTGCCTTATGGCGATATTCCTAACTTCCCTGTTTCTACGGTGGAAGGGCATGCTGGTAAATTGATCTTCGGTGAGTTGAGTGGTAAACAGGTCGTGATGATGGCAGGTCGTTTTCATTATTACGAGGGTTATACGATGGAAGAAGTAACATTTCCCATTCGGGTGATGAAGGCTTTGGGAGTGGAAACGGTGATTATTTCTAATGCTGCCGGAGGAATGAATGAGGATTATAAAGTAGGCGACTTGGTGGTTGTCAAAGATTGCATCAATCTCTTTCCCGAACATCCGTTGCGTGGTAAAAATGATGAGCGCTTAGGAGTTCGTTTCTTAGACATGAGCGAGCCTTTTGATTTACAGCTCGTAGATAAAGCACTCAACATTGCGAAACAGCAAAACATACAAGTTCATACAGGGGTGTATGTAGGCTTACAAGGACCTACTTTTGAAACGCGTGCCGAATACAAATGGCTGCATACCATTGGGGGTGATGTAGTAGGTATGAGTACCGTACCTGAAGTGATCGTAGCGCGACACGGAGCTATGAAAGTCTTTACTGCCAGCATCGTTACCGACCTTGGTATCCGCGATGAGTTGAACACGATTACACATGAAGAAGTGTTAGAAGCAGCGAATAAAGCGGCACCTATATTGGCGGGTTTGGTGAAAGAGTTGGTGAGAGAGATTTAGATTTGTTGTCCAAGCTTTAGAAAGCCTATTGGACTTTAGTGGCGATGGCACCGTTCATCACAGCTTTTCTATTAAGCTTTTTCTATGTGGTGTATGTGGATTGCAAATCCCCAATGACAAAAAACATATGCTATAACTGATTTAATGATGAAATTTCTTTTATACTTTATTGTATTTTCTTGTTGTATTTCTTGTAAGAATACTCACAAACCACAGACTTTGAGTAATGAAGCTATAGACTCATTGTTATTGGATAAATTTACTAATGGTTATCCGGCTGAGATAAAAAGATTGGGTTTGCAAAAGTATTTTGATGAAACGAAGTGGAGGATGTATTGTATCTTATGTGATAAACAATTGGAATTAGTGGACGACAGTATATTGAAAGATTCCGTAATAACTTATGGAATGCTTCCTATACGTTTTGATAATGCAAATAAATCAAGAGTGAATGCAGATATTTATTGCACATTTTGTTTATCAACACAAAGGGAAATTCCTACACGAGGCTTTGATAGTGATGGGTCTATCTACGGAATTATTTACAACAGACTTCAAGATACAATTATATCATATGATGATGGGTTTAGCCTTATGAATGTCTATTGTCCTAAGTCAAGCGAATCAATATGTAAAGGAAACAGGTATGTACATCCACTTCAGCCGGAGGTAATAAAATACATCAGAGAAAATGAAAGGAAGATACATCCTTGGTTTCGTAAGGAGGCTATAAAAAGAGGAGTTTTGTAGCATAGCTTCAGCAGTTATTGGAGTTACACTATGCTGTGGTGGGTCTCCCACTTAAGTTAGCTTCAAAATACAATAAATAGTAAATATTTTTGAAAGGTGGGTGAGACACCCACCTCGGCGATAGATTCGGTTTCTCCACATCAATCCAAACTTGCGGTAGTAGTTTCAACTACTTAAACTTCTTCTCCAGCATTTGCCTCGTATCAAAAAATGTCAATAAAATAATCTTCTTTCCTACCACTTTGTAGATAAGGATATTGTGTTTAGACAAAATAGCTTCGTGAATATTTTTCTTTTCAGACTTGCGATACAGCGAGGGGTAAGTAACTATCATTTCCAGCACTTCGTCCGTTCTTAATACAAAATTGCGAACCTCTTTTTCAGTCCAGTTTTCTAATAGATAAGTAATGATTTCATCAAAGCGTTTTTCAGCTCTCGGCGACCAAGTTATTTTGTACGCCATTGGTTGTACTTTTTGCTCACTTCTTCATGAGATTTACCCAAGCCGTTTTCAATTTCTACTAAAGCTTCATCTACATCATTTTTTACAACCTCGGGTAAGCCATCCCAAAAATCATATTCGGCTTCTATTTCCAAAATAGCCTTCACCATTCTAAGAGACTTCTCATCTGCACGGTCTATGTATTTTTTTATTTGCTCACGCAACACATTTGTAGCTATCATACTATCTTCTGTTTCTACAAATTTAATCAAAACAAACTACGGTAAATTCAAAATCACAAATCAACAAAACCGCACAGCAACCGATATTCAAAACAACGGCAACTGCCCATTCCTTATTCTTCTAAAATACTCCGTTGACAAATTTCGCTTCTCCACATTCAAACCATATTTTCTACAATACAATTGAAACTGGTGCTTTATTAATTCGGCAAACTTACCATCACCCACAATGCGGTTTCCCCAGCGACTGTCATTTACATGTCCTTCGTGACAAGCACATATATGGTTCCAAACTTTCTCTGCACGGTCAGGAAACGTTTTATAAAGCCAGTCCTTGAAAATACCACCAATAGCACCGTTCAATCGCACTACTGTATAGCCCGCCCATTTTGCTCCAGCTTCCGAAGCTGCTTTCAGCACATCGTGCATGTGCATATCATTGAGTCCCGGTATGAGTGGCGCGTTCATGATGCCTGTAGGAATATTGTTTTTCGCAAGAGTGCTCACCACTTTCAATCGAGATTTATAAGACGCTGTGCGCGGTTCTAAAACCCGTCGCAAATTTTCATCCAACGAAGTGATAGAAGAAAAAACACTCACTAAATGGTATTTGTTGAGTTCTTGCAACACATCTAAATCGCGCAGCACCAATGCATTTTTCGACAACACGCCAACAGGATTTCTAAACTCCAAACATATTTCCAACAACTGTCTTGTAATGCGCATCTTTCGTTCTATCGGTTGGTAGCAATCTGTGTTTCCTGAAAGCGAGATCACATTCGGTTCCCAACTTTTACTTTCAAATAATTTTCGCAACAAAGCAGGTGCATTTTTCTTTACCACGATTCTGCTTTCAAAATCTACACCTGCACTATAACCCCAGTATTCATGAGAATTTCGGGCATAGCAGTAAATACACCCATGTTCGCAACCCTGATAAGGATTGGCACTGTACATCATGCCCACATCAGGACTTGTTACCTTATTTACCAGCGTTCTACTGTCATCAAAAATGTATTCCGTTTTGCGCTCTTCTTGCTCCCAATCATCTATACCTTCCACATGCTCCTGCACATACGAGCCTTTCAAAAATTTATTTTTCGGATTGAATTGCGCACCGCGTCCTTTTACAAAGTTTTCGTTGGCTTCTTGGTTTATCATAGTGTTAGTTTTGTTATTATTAATACCATTTTATAGACATCAATTTAGTCATTTCTGTTATTGCCTACAAATCGTTTTATTCACCTAGGCTCTACTACGCTTACAATGCATGGTTTGATTTTTATACTTATTAAATCGAACAACTAAATAGGAAAAAAGATGTCAACAGAAAATCTATCACTGCAAGAAGCTGTAAAAAAACTGAAAGAGCTTTCAGAAAAAGCAAGAATATGTATGTTTTGCACCGAGCTTGCACAACAACCCTTTGAAGCAAGACCTATGACCATTAAGGAATGTGACGAAGAAGGAAATCTTTGGTTCATCAGCGATAGTGTAAGCAATAAAAATTTTCAGATAAACGAGGACAAGCGTGTTCAGTTGTTATTTATGAACAATAGTGATTATGAGTACTTGTCTGTTTATGGAGAAGCTACTATCTACAAAGACAAAGAAACGATAGAAGATAAGTGGTCGCCAATGGCAAAGGCTTGGTTTAAAGAAGGGAAAGATGATCCTAATGTTTCCATCATTCGTGTATCTCCGCAAAACAGTTATTATTGGGATACAAAAGCTGGTAAGGTAATTTCATTTCTCTCATTTGCCGCGGCAGCTATTACCGGTAAGAGAACCGATAATAGTGATGGGGTAGAAGGGAAGTTGGATATTTAGATAACAACATTCATAGCAATACACACTAGAGCAAATCATTGTTGGTTTGCTTTGATTTTTCATAGCCTTCATCAATTAGAAGATTCCCACCATCAGCAGCTTGGGTGGCAAGTTCATCGCAACGATTGTTGTAAGGATTATTAGCGTGTCCTTTTACCCAAACGAATTTTATGGTGTGCTTTTTTGACAACTCATAGTATTGCATCCACAAGTCAGGATTTTTTTTGTCTTTGAATTGCTTTTTTACCCAACTGTTTAGCCATCCTTTTTCCACAGCATCTACCACATAAGAGCTGTCGCTATAGATTGTAATATTTAGTCCGTCTTTTTTTAATTGCTGCAACGCCACGATCACAGCCAATAATTCCATGCGGTTATTGGTAGTAAGCCTAAAACCTTGTGATATTTCTTTATGTACATCACCCCATTTCATTACGATTCCATAGCCTCCACGTCCGGGATTGCCGCGTGCTGCACCGTCTGTATAGATAATGAGTTGTTTTTGCATTCAGGTTCTATCTTTGCCGACCAAAAATAATTTCTTGAGCAACAAAATAAAAATCGGTGCAGTAAGTTATCTCAACACCAAACCTTTACTGTACGGCATAGAACACAGTCCCATCATTAAGGATATTGAATTGACACTTGATTACCCTTCCAAACTGGCTACGTATTTAAAAGAAGGTTTAATTGATATGGCATTACTTCCTGTCGCTGCCATGAAAGATATTCCCAATGCCAAAATCGTTTGCGACTATGGCATTGCTGCGGATGGGGAGGTAGCTTCTGTTTGCATTTTCAGTGATGTGCCGATGGATGAAATAACGCATGTATATCTTGATTATCAATCACGCACTTCTGTGAAACTTGCTGAAGTATTACTTAAACATTTCTGGAAGAAAGAGATTGTTTTTCTACCTGCAACAGAAAATTATACAGAGTATATTAATGACTCAAAGGCGGGTGTTGTAATTGGAGATAGAGCATTGAAGTTATTGCAGAACTTCAATTATGTTTATGATTTGGCTGATGCGTGGAAACAATTTACAAACCTACCTTTTGTATTTGCAGCTTGGATTGCTAACAAAGAATTGCCTCAAGATTTTTTAGATGTCTTTAATGAAGCCAATGCAGAAGGAATCAAGCATATAGATATTGTAGCAGCGCAGAATTCTTTCCCTTATTTTGATCTAAAGAAATATTATACACAATTCATTCATTATTATATTGATGATAGCAAAAAAGAAGGTTTAAACAAGTTCTTAACGTTCCTTTGAGCTATCTGTTAAATATTATTAGCACAAGAAAAGACAGCAATTATTGGCAAGGTTTTGTATGGATATAGGGTATGAATCAAAACCGTTAAGCCATGAAAAAGTTAGTTGTTTGTATACTATTATTATTCCCTTTATTTTCTGTTGCTCAAGAAGCTATTGAGTGTGAGACCTTGGATAAAAATACATCAAACATTACAGCTACCGAATTAAAAGGAGTTGTTTCTGATGTAGCCAGTCGCGAACCATTGAATAATGTTCAAGTGACCATCATTGCTAAAACAAGTGATGTAACAAAATCGATTACAACTGATGAAGACGGAAAGTTTTCATTCAAGGAAATACCTGCGGGAAAATATGCTATAAATTTTGAACGGAAAGGATATAGACCATTTAATTATGATGCAGTATGGGTAAATGAAGGTAAAACTTGCTCGCTTGGATTTCCGTTGTACAAAAAGAAATAATTTTTAGTAAGAGTATTATGAAAACAGGTTGCACTTTTCGCAACCTGTTTTTCTTTTGAGTTATTTATTATTCCACTCATCCCGGTGTTTTCTTAGCGGGTGATTTTTAGATTTATTGAAGATCATCATTCCATTCTCTCTGCCCGCACGTTTTTCACGTTGTTCGTTTTCCGGTAAATTCTTTTCTTCTCTGCATTCTTCACTGCAACAACCTTCATAGTCTGTGGCGCATTTATCACATTGTATAAACAGCAAATGACAACCATCATTTTTACAGTTGGTATGCGTGTCGCAAGGCTCGCCACATTGGTGGCATTTAGCTATTATGTCAGTTGTTATGCGTTCTCCTAATCGGTCATCAAATACAAAATTCTTTCCGATGAATTTTAACGGCAAACCTTGTTCTTTAGCCTTACGCGTATATTCTATAATTCCTCCTTCTACATGAAATACATTTTTAAAGCCTTTGTGAAGCAAATAGGCACTCGCTTTTTCGCAACGAATACCACCTGTGCAATACATCACAATATTCTTTTCCTTTTCTTCTTTCAGCATCTCCACAGCCATCGGTAATTGATCTCTAAAAGTATCGCTGGGTATTTCTATGGCTTTTTCAAAATGACCTACTTCGTATTCATAATGATTGCGCATATCTACGATGATGGTGTCTTCTTTATCTGCCAACTCATTAAACTCTTTTGCTTTCAAATAGTTTCCGGTTTTTGCTGGATCAAAACTAGGGTCGTCAATACCATCGGCTACGATCTTGTCCCGCACTTTTATCTTCAATACCCAAAACGATTTGCCATCATCATCCACAGCAATATTCATACGAATACCTGCAAGTTCGGAAGCGGCGTTGTAGATAGTTTCAACAAACTTTTCGTAGTAAGATGACGGTACACTTATCTGTGCATTAATACCTTCATTAGCTACATAAATGCGACCAAACACTTTCAACTCATAAAGTTGTTTGTACAAAACATCACGAAATGCTTGCGGATCAGTAATATTAAAATACTTGTAAAAAGAAACTGTAGTGCGCGGTTCGGTCTCTTCGTTGAGCTTGCGCTTCAGTTCCTCGTTAGAGATGCGGTTGTGTAACACTGGCATGGTGTACCTTCCTTTCTTTTTTGAGGTTAATAAATAAGAAGTGCAAATGTAGGATTAATAGAAATTAAGCATCAAACTAAATTCTCGGAATAGAGTGAGCAATTGATAGGCATTAGGTTTTAAGTCATTATTTTTTTAAATCATTTTATCGTTTGTAAAAAATATAGTCTGTAACCAAAGGTTCAAGTCCGTGTTGTTTAAACTCAGTGGCAATTTGTCCTCTGTGATATGTTGAGTGATTTATGACGTGAAAATAAATGTCCCGAATGCTGCTGTTAAACGGTTGCCCTTTGCTGTTTGAATAGTTGAGCGATTCAGTCAGGTCGAAGTTGTCGAGTATGTATAACGTTTGTTCGTAGTTTGTTTTGTCAATATTCTTGAAGTCTTGCGTGTTGTGAAGTACCCAAATACCGAAAGTTGGTTGTATTGCGTTGATGCGATTATTCCAAATTTGATGAGCATTCAAAATATGATTGAACAGACTCACTGATTTTTCAGAAGTCTTGTCTTGATTATTCGTGAAAATGTCGGACAATTTTTGGTTGATGTGATGATTATATTCAAATAAGTCTTTAAAAAACGTTTTCATTTATATGTATCATTTGTTCTTTTAACTACCTACTATTTTTTCTCCCTGTGCTTCACCAAAAAGTCCTCAAATTCTTGCAAAGAAAAACTACTCAAATTGTTAGCGGCTGTCAATCCTCCTTTTTGAGCGATCATCACACCATAGTAGATATCATTGAATCCATTGGTAGAGTGCGCATCAGGATCAATAGATAATAATACATTTCTTTCCATAGCATATTCGATCCATCGCCAATCAATATCCAGTCTACGAGGATGCGCATTTATTTCTATCACAACATTGTGTTCTGCACAGGCATCTATTATTCTTTTATGATCTACGGGATAGCCTTCCCTCGACAACAGCAATCTTCCTGTAGGATGACCGAGAATAGATGTGTAGGGATTTTCTATAGCTTTCAATATCCGACTCATAGCCTTATCCAATGTCATGCGAATATTACTGTGTACAGAAGCTATCACTAGATCGAATGTAGAAAGCACTTGGTCGTCATAATCTAAACTACCGTCATTAAGTATATCGGCTTCTATACTTTTGAAAATCTTAAAAGGTGCTAACTTTTTATTGAGTGCATCTACTTCAATATGCTGTTGGGCTATTTGTTCCGGTTTTAAACCTCGAGCATAATACGCCGCCTGCGAATGGTCTGAAATGACTAAATATTCAAAGCCTTTTTCGATCGCCGTTTTTGCCATCTGTTCTATTGTCTCCGCGCCATCGCTCCAAGTAGAATGCGAGTGAATAATGCCTTTGACTTCTTTAGGTTGTATCAACTCTTTAAGATCTCCATCAGAAGCATGTTGTAGAATGATAGCTGTTTCGCGAAGTGGAGGGGCTATGTAAGCAAGACCGTTAGCGATGAATATTTCTTTTTCATCATCTACTTTTTCTGGAATGGAATAGGTTTCATTAAAGGCGTTGATGAATTCTTCACCCGCGCTTGTACGGAAAAGTTGTTTGTGAAATTCTTCAGTAGTTGCAAAATAGACTTTGATAAGCGGTTGTCCCGGCAACTTTACCAAAGCAATGTCTTCAGTCATATTCTCAATCTCCGCATTGGGTATGTTCTTAATATTCTTGAAAAGTAATTCTCGTTCTACGTCTGTAATCATCTCAATGCTATCAAGCGTTTCGCTTTGTCGGCGAATAGCTCCTGTCAGTTCAAAAAGATTGTTAGGATGTGTTTTCCTAAGATTTTCAACCAAACCTTTTGCTACCATTTCTACTTCTGCCCATAGATGAAAACCTTTTGCTTTGTTGATGAATGCAATATTGTCTAGAATGCTTTGTTGTGTTTTAGCTCCGAATCCTTTTACAGAAGTAAGGCGATTTTCATGACAAGCGTATTCCAGTTCGCCTACACTTTCTATATTCATTTCCTTCCATATCACAGCGATTTTTTTCGGACCAAGTCCTTTCACTTGCATCATTTCCAAAATGCCTTCAGGTGTTTTGGAAAGCATTTCTTGCAAAGCAGTCATAGTCCCTGTCTCCTGTATCTCTCTGATTTTTTTTCCGGTGCTGTCGCCAATTCCTTTCATGCTAAAAAGCTCGGCATCATCCATTTCAGCAGCTTGTCCGGGAAGATTCTCGATGTGATATGCAGCTATGCTATACGATTTTGATTTGAAAGAATTCTCACCATGTATGTCCATCAATTTGGACAGCAATGAAAAATGGTCGGCTATGTCGCTATTGGTCATAGCTGCAAGGTAATAGCTATTGAGAAAAAGGAAAAATTATGCAGGTTTGTAATCAAATGTCACACCTCAATCCACAATCTTCGCCGCAAGAATCAACTCATCATTCGCACCATATTCATATAGCGCAGTGCCTCCATCAATCATCGCCACCAACAAATCGTCAGTAAGTATAACATCGTAAAATGTTTCGCCTGTAATTGTTTTGATATAATCAGGATTTTCTTGATAAGTAACATCGTAAATTTTCAAGCCTGCGCTGCCGTCGCACACATAAAGGCGATTGCTTTTTAATCCAAGTCCCCAGGGGTTGTTCATGTCTATTTGTTTCACTTCATAAGGATTATACAGGTTATTGATGTCATAAACAATAAGCGCATTGACAGTGCCACCACACGTATTTCCTGAACGAACGGTAACATAAGCCACATCAGCATCTGCTACCACAGGATCACAAGCACTAACGTGTGAAGCTGTACCAAGATGATCGGGTTTAGAAGGGTCTTCCAAAGAATATACATACATCGCATCTTGTGAGCCAATAAATAGTTTGTCTTTGAAAGGATAAATAGTTTCCACATTTATGCCCACATCTTTTACATTTTTCAAATCAGGTTTTTGTGGATTAGCAAGTGAATAAGTGTAGAGCTTTCTTTGGTCAACCACATAAAGATGATTTTGGGAAATAGTGAAGCGAGCTAATGAACCACCTTGTCCAGAACCACCGCCTGGGTTTACATTAGTTGCAGAATCACTGTCTTTATTACATCCAACAAAAAGAATGATGCAAGTAAATATGAATAGAATATTTTTCATGTTTGGATTTGTTGTTTTTTGAAAAAATTAATAGAGGCATTTAGGGGAATAAAGTGTTTTCATTTCCCAACCAATCATTTCACCTTTGGAAGCATCGATACATTCAAACCATCCATTGGCAGGTGGGTGATTTTTGTCAATAAGGTGAAAAGCATCTTTTTTGCGATCAGTCTCATTTACGTTTTTGATGTCAGAGATGTCA